>DAOUPU010000092.1 GCA_030625995.1 Flavobacteriaceae bacterium | reverse complement strand
ATTCAAGTTACTTTACACATACCAATGCATCTTTTAAACCATTTCTCAATGGTAAACACAACAATAAGTGCTACTACCCTTTAGGGTTTTTTATAATATATCACTCGTCCCTATAAATCCAATTTACAAGAAGTAAATTCATGATTTGATCTAAAAAAATAAAATCAAAATATTTAAAATTGTTAATATGATTGTTTCAAAATTTGGTGGAACTTCTGTGGGATCTTCAACAAACATTAGTAAAGTCATTGATATTATTGCTGCAAAAACTGATAGAACTATAGTTATTGTTTCAGCATTTGGTGGGATAACAAATTTGTTAATTAAGGCGTCAGATGCGGCCGTTAAAGGTGATAAGGGGTATTTATCCATTTTAGATGATATTCAAGAAAAACATATAAATATTATTGAAGGTCTGTTTGATAAAGCCAGTCAGGTAACCTGCAAGGTATTTATATTAAAGCATTTAAATATTCTCAAAGACACTTTAAACGGTGTATGCTTATTAAATGATCTTTCAGATAAGTCATCTGCGAAAATAGTGAGTGTGGGAGAAATAATGTCTTCCTTTGTCTTATCAGAAGCAATGAAACACAAGGGTTTGAAGGTTGAATTAATTGATAGTAGGGCATTTATAGAAACAGACTCAAACTATAGTAATGCCAATATAAAGTATCAGGAGACTTATTCCAATATCCAAAAATATTTTTCTTCAAACGATTTCAATATTGTTGTTGCTCCGGGTTTCATCGCTTCGAATGAAGAAGGAGAAATAACTACGCTTGGAAGAGGAGGCTCAGATTTTACCGCCGCTATATTTGCAAGTGCCACGAATGCGGAGATATTAGAGATCTGGACAGACGTTAGTGGTATGTATACCGCGAATCCCAGCCTGGTGGATCAGGCAAAGCCTATAGATCAAATAACCTATCAGGAGGCTATGGAATTATCACATTTCGGTGCAAAAGTGATTTATCCACCAACAATACAACCGGTATTAGACAAAAAGATACCAATAAATATTAAGAATACTTTAAAACCTAATGAAAAGGGAACACTGATAATAGATAAAACAGTCACTAAAGATTCGACTGTTAAGGGAATAAGTCATATTGAAAACATCGCACTTCTGACTCTTGAAGGCAATGGTATGATAGGTGTTCCTGGTATTTCAAAAAGGTTGTTTGGGTCCCTGTTTCAAGAAAATATTAATGTAAAGTTTATCACTCAGGCTTCAAGTGAACACTCTATTTGTATAGCAATTGATATTGCAGATGCTGAAAAAGCCAAAAAAGCCGTTGACAAGCAGTTTGAATTGGAAATAATTCAACATAAGGTTGACCCAATGATCGTTGAAACAGAATTAGCCATTATTGCATTGGTTGGAGATAAGATGAAATCACACCAAGGTATTAGTGGAAAAATGTTTAGCTGTTTAGGAAACAATAATGTGAATATAAGAGCAATAGCTCAGGGTTCTACTGAGAAAAATATATCCGCGGTAATCGCAAAAAAAGATGTTAAGAAGGCACTGAATACATTACATGCCGATTTTTTCGAAAATCAAATAAGACAAATTAATCTGTTCATTACAGGAGTTGGAAATGTTGGCGGAATACTTCTGGATCAGATTAAAAAACAACAAAAATATATTTTAGAACATTTGCATATAAATATGCGCGTGATAGGAATATCTAATTCAAGAAAAATGTTGTTCGATGAGAATGGGATTGATTTGAACTCGTGGTCAGCGCAAATTGAAAACAGTAAGGTAGAGGCTGGCTTTGAATTTTTTTTTAAGAATGTAAAGGAACTTAATTTAAGAAATAGTGTATTTATAGATAACACGGCAAATGACATATTGCCATCCTATTATGAGAATTATTTAAAGCAAAGTATCGCAGTAATTGCCTGTAATAAAATAGCATGTTCATCTGATTATAAGGTGTACAAGAATTTAAAATATTTATCACGACAGTACAATGCCCCCTTTCTGTTTGAAACGAATGTAGGTGCCGGTTTGCCAATTATTGACACCCTTCAGAACTTAATTAACTCAGGGGATGAAATAACTCAAATTCAGGCAGTTCTGTCCGGTAGTTTAAATTTCATCTTTAATAACTTTAATGAAGAACATTCATTTTATGAGGTTGTACAGCAAGCAGGTATAGAGGGTTATACAGAACCTGATCCACGTATCGATCTGAGTGGTATTGATGTGATGAGGAAGATATTGATCTTACTTAGAGAAAGTGGGATGGAGATGGAGTTGGAGGAAATAAAGAATAGGTCTTTTCTGCCAAAATCATCATCAGAGTCAAAGACAGTAGATGATTTTATCATCTCGCTTAAAGAAGAAAAAGATCACTTCGAAACTTTAAGATTAAATGCTGATAAGGAAAATTGCAGACTCAAATATGTTGCCGAATATAAGGACGGTAAAGCAGAGGTAGGATTGCAGCATATCCCAAAACACCATCCTTTCTATAACTTAGATGGTAAGGATAATATCGTTTTATTTTATACAAACAGATATAAAGATCAACCTTTAATTATTAAAGGTGCCGGGGCCGGTGCTGAGGTAACCGCCTCCGGAATTTTTGGTGATATTATAAGAACTGCAAACAAGTAGACTATGAATGAAATTAAAATTTTCGCGCCTGCTACCGTAGCAAATATTTCCTGTGGATTCGATGTTCTGGGTTGTTGTTTGGATTCCATTGGGGATGAAATGATAATTAGAAAATCGGCTGATAAAGGAATTAGGATAACAAAGATCACAGGAGAAATATTACCATATGAAACGAAAAAAAATGTAGCAGGGGTTGCTGCATTAGCTCTTCTCGAAAAATTAAATACAGAACTTGATTTTGATTTTGGTTTTGAGATTGAGATCTATAAAAATATAAAACCCGGGAGTGGTATTGGCAGTAGCGCTGCCAGTGCGGCTGGTGTAGTTTTTGCAATGAACAGATTACTCGGTGAACCTTTCAGTAAATTAGAGTTGGTTGAATTTTCTCGTGAAGGTGAAAGATTGGCCTGTGGATCTCCTATTGCAGACAATGTAGCTCCGGCCCTGTTTGGAGGATTTACACTGGTCAAATCTACAGATCCTCTAAAAATAATAGAATTACCAACTTTGCCGGATCTGTATGCCGTTATTATTCACCCACAGATTGAGATTAAAACATCTGATTCCAGAGCCGTATTACCTACTACGATCTCTCTGGAGCTTGCAACAAAACAATGGGCAAATTTGGGAAGTTTAGTTCATGCCTTGCACATTGAAAATTATGAATTATTTTCGGAATCTCTAGTCGATTTTATTGTTGAGCCGCATCGTTCAAAATTAATTCCGGATTTTGATAAGGTTAAGCAGGAATCCAAACGAGCCGGAGCTTTAGGTTGTGGTATTTCTGGTTCCGGACCTTCTATATTTACTTTCTGTAAGGGAGAGCAAACAGCTGATAATGTGTCTAATGCAATATCTGAAGTGTACAAAAAAACTCAAATTCCTTATCATGTATATTCTTCAAAGATCAATACCCAGGGAGTAAAAATATTAGAGTTATGAAATTCTATAGTCTGAATAAAAAATCACCTAAAGCCTCTTTTGAAGAAGCTGTAATAAACGGAATTGCACCGGACAAAGGCTTGTATTTTCCTGAGAAGATAAGTTCTTTACCAAAAGCTTTTTTTGCGAATATAGAGCAATTCGATAATCACGAGATAGCATATCAGTTGATCAAGCAGTTTGTTGGAGATGAAATACCGGAAGGATCTCTAAGAGCTATTATAAAAGACACCCTGAATTTTGATTTCCCACTTGTCAATATTGAGAAAGATGTCTTTACTTTGGAATTATTTCATGGACCGACCATGGCTTTTAAAGATGTTGGAGCAAGGTTTATGGCTAGATGTCTATCCTATTTTAATAAGAATAGTGATCAGGAAGTTACTGTATTGGTAGCTACTTCCGGAGACACGGGTGGTGCCGTGGCCAGTGGCTTCTTGGGAGTTAAAGGAGTTAATGTCCTAATTTTATATCCAAGTGGCAAAGTGAGTAAGGTTCAGGAAAAACAACTTACTACATTAGGGTTAAATATCAAAGCTCTTGAGGTAGAAGGCACCTTTGATGACTGTCAAAAAATGGTGAAAGATGCTTTTATGGATACTGAAATTACGGATAAAATTAAATTAACCTCTGCAAATTCAATAAATGTAGCAAGATGGTTGCCACAGATGTTTTACTTTGCTTTTGCCTACAAACAACTCGCCAACAAATCAAAAAAATTGATTTTTTCAATCCCTAGCGGAAATTTTGGCAATATTTGCGCTGGAATGATGGCTCATCGATTGGGCTTGCCGGTTGGACAATTTATTGCTTCGACGAATTCCAATAATGTAGTTCCGATATATCTTGAAACTCGAAAATATAATCCTATAAAATCAATACAGACAATTTCTAATGCAATGGATGTAGGTGATCCCAGTAATTTTATTAGAATTCAAAAAATATATAACAATAGTTTTAATAAATTAAAAAAGCACCTTCACTCCTACTCTTTTACGGATTATGAAACCAGAGATGCGATGTTGAGTATTTTTAAGAAAGATAAATATATTGCTGACCCACATGGAGCCGTTGGATATCTGGGTCTGAAAAAATATATGAAATCATCAAAAAATAGCCAGGGAATATTTTTGGAAACTGCACATCCCGTAAAATTTTTGGAGGTAATAGAGCCGGTTATTAAACAAACAATTGATTACCCCCCTCAAATTCAAGAAGTAATTAATAAGAGAAAAAAGGCGACGTTCATCAGATCTTATGATGAAATGAAAACTTTTCTACTTGGCTGATAATCTATAAGTTAATTAGGTGCTTTAACCTTTTAATTCTCTATTGTCAGAATACATTAACAAATATTTAAAAATTCTAAATGTTGAATTTATTATCTTTATTCAAAACTTTAGGGTTATGATAAAATATTTCTTCTTCTTCCTGTTCTTATTTCACTTATCTATTTTGTCGGCACAGAGCGTGGTCATAACCCAGCAAGAAAAATTGAGAGGATCCATTACAAAAGATAGAGTTTGGTGGGATTTGTTGCATTATACCTTAGAGGTGAAGGTGGATGATGTAAAAAAATATATCTCAGGGTCGAATGTCGTAAAGTATAAGGTTTTAAAAGATCATCAAGTGATGCAAATTGATCTGCAGGCGCCACTAAAAATAACAAAAGTTATTCAAAATAATAATGAACTAAGCATTAAAACAAAAGGTAATGCTCACTTCATTGAACTTTTAGAGGAACAGGTCATCGGTAAGATATATGAAGTTAAAATCTTCTATGAAGGAATTCCTACAGTAAGTGTTAGACCTCCCTGGACTGGTGGATTTACCTGGGCTAAGGATAAAAATGGAAAAGGATTTATTGCCACTTCCAATCAGGGAATTGGTGCCAGTATATGGTGGCCTTGTAAAGATCATATGTACGATGAACCAGATGAAGGTACAGTGATGATGATAACGGCACCAAAGGGTTTGATGGATGTATCTAACGGAAGGCTTAAAAAAGTAGCTAAAAATTCTGACGGAACAAAAACTTACACCTGGGAAGTTATTAATCCAATCAATAATTATGGTATAAACATTAACATAGGCGATTATGTTCACTTTTCGGAAAAATATAATGGCATAAATGGAGAGCTTGATTGCGATTACTATGTTATTTCGTACAATTTGGACAAAGCAAAAGAGCAATTCAAACAGGCATCAATGACTTTAGAAGCTTTTGAATATTGGTTCGGACCCTATCCATTTTACGAAGATGGGTATAAATTAGTAGAGGTGCCATATTTGGGAATGGAACATCAAAGCTCTGTTACCTACGGCAATAATTATAAAAACGGTTACAGAGGTAGGGATTTGAGTGGAACGGGCTGGGGATTGAAATTTGATTTTATCATTATTCATGAGTCCGGACATGAATGGTTTGCGAATAACATAACCTACAAAGACATCGCGGATATGTGGATCCATGAGTCATTTACGACCTACAGTGAAGTATTGTATTTAGATTATCATTTCGGTACAAAAGCGGGAAATGAATATCTTATTGGAATAAGAAAAAATATAAAAAATGACAAACCTATAATTGGCACTTATGATGCAAACAGAGAAGGATCAGGTGATATGTATCCCAAAGGTGCTAATATGATCCATACTTTACGCCAGGTTATTAATGATGATGAGAAATTTAGAGAAATACTGGTTGGTTTAAACAAAGAATTTTATCATCAAACGGCTACCACACAGCAAATTGAAGAATATATAACTAAGCAATCCGGTATAGATCTTTCTGCATTTTTTAATCAATATTTGCGCTCTATAAAAATTCCTGTCCTGGAATATCAGGTTATAAAGCATAAGATTAAATATAGATACCGTAAAACTGTAAAAGGGTTTAACCTTCCTTTAAAAGTTCTGGTGAATGAAGAAGAACAATGGATCAATCCGACAAGAGAATGGAAAGATCTGGAAGCAGGATCAACAGACCCCACTTTTGAAATCGATCCCAATTTTTATATTATAATTTCTGAGCTTAAATGATTTATAAATTTAACTCATAAGATGACTAATAACCGCAATGGATATAGTCATCTTGTGAGTACTAATTTTAGTCTTTTTTAATTGAGTTGATTATATGACAACTTATTATGCATAATTACATAAATTAAAAAATAAGTGTTCATGATATTCGAAATGGGATATTTGTATCATATCTACAACCAAGGAAATAATAAAGGCAAAATATTTTTTACTAGAGAGAACTATTTGTATTTTCTTAGAAAAGTGAATGTATATATTTTACCATATGCAGACATATTAGCTTGGTGTTTGATGCCAAATCATTTCCATTTGATGGTGTTGGTAAATACCATTAACCATCCAATTACTCATAAGATGACTAATAACCGCTATGGAAATAGTCATCTTATGAGTAAAGAGAATATTTCTAGAAATAGAACATTCAACAATTCTATTGCCATATTACTGAGAACATATACAAGGGCAATAAATAACCAGGAAAATCATACCGGTTCACTTTTTAAGGCACATACAAAAGCAGAATGTATAAATTGCTTTCAAAAGGCAAAACCAACTTATATCAATTCGAATATATCAATCAATAATTTAATATCTGAAAAACAATACCCGCAAATTTGTTTTAATTATATTCATCAAAATCCGGTTAGAGCCCATTTAGTAAAAAATGATAGTGATTGGGAATTTTCTTCCGCAAAGGATTATGCAGGGTTAAGAAAAGGGAAGTTGATAAACAAAGTAATCGCTCAAGAGTATGTCGATTTACCTGCCACTGATTCAAAATTCAAAAGATGAGCTTTGGAATTCATATAGTTACCATCCCATGGAAAGCTGGTTCAGATTTATGACATTAGATGTTACTCTCATTGATATTCATAAGATGACTTTGGAGTTACGGATAGCAGTCATCTTATGAATAACTTCTTTCAAAACTATTCATCCAGATCAGGTAAAATAAAGTTATCAAATACACTTTTTTCCATCATCATTTTTTCTATTTCCTCTGACTTTCTTGGAGCGAGGGCAGAAAAGTTCACTGGGCCATTAGCAGTAATCAATACATCATCTTCTATTCTAACTGCAATTCCCCACCATTTTTTATCACATGGACTTCCTTCGGGAATATAAATGCCGGGCTCCACTGTAATAATCATATTCTCTTTTAATTCTCCCCGGGTATTCAAATCGTGTACGTCCAGACCTATGTGATGTGAAGTTCCATGTGGAAAATAATTTCTCCCTTGTGAGAGGGAATCAATTATTCCCAGATCGAGCAGGCCCTGGTTTATTATGTCACGTCCCGCTTTATCAATTTTACTCGTATTACTTCCTATAACTGTTTCAGCAATTCCGGCTTCCTGTGCCTCGTAAACCAAATCATATATGATTTTTTGCTCTTTGCTAAATTTACCATTTGCGGGTATCGTTCTGGTGACATCGGCGGTATAACCATGATATTCAGCTCCCAGATCCATCAGTACCAGATCACTACCCAATTTTGTACGGGTATTGTCAATATAATGCAAAATACATCCGTTATTTCCTGCACCAACTATAGAGGGATACCCTTCGTATTCTGCACCATACTTTTTGTATACAAATTCATGAACGCCCTGTATTTCGAACTCTGACATTTCCGGGTGCATTGCCTTCATTATTTCAATTTGTCCTATACAAGATATTTCAACCGCTTTTTTAATTAATTTTAACTCATCTTTGGATTTAATTTCTCGTAACCCACCCATCAATGTTTGTAAGCTTTCTACATCAATATTTGTTTTTACTTCTACAAATTGACCATCGACCGGTACTTCAGCAGGACCGGCACCATAATTAACTTTAGTTTTAAATTGCTCGACCAGCGTATATAAATTTGATTTTTCGCGGCCGCCATTTCGAATATCATTCTTAAAATCCGTAAAAATAATTTTATCAAAGCACGAAAAATCGATAGGAAAATCAACAAAATCCTCCCCATTATAAACATTATTAAACCCAAGATTACTCTGAACGCCTTCAACACCCAATCGTCTTCCCATCCACCTTTCATAAAGTTCATTTCTCTTTTGAACAAAAATTAATTCATTGTATGCAGACTCTCCATTGCTTTGCTCTTCAGAAAAGATTAACAATATAGCATGCGGTTCATTATATACGGTTAAATAATGTAAATTTGGATCTTGATGATAAATATATTCTACATCGTTTGATATGTTTCTAGTTGCTG
>DAOUPU010000148.1 GCA_030625995.1 Flavobacteriaceae bacterium | reverse complement strand
TTCGTTCTTTTGCTTATTTTTCTTAGCAAACATCACTAATACAGCTATAAAAGCGATACCTATTATTGAAAATATTATTGTTTTCTTCATCTTACTATTGATTTATCCAAGTGTTTTAATGGTTATATATGATTAATTTTATTCTTCTCTCAAAGCTTCTATCGGTTTAATTTTAGTGGCTCTGTTTGCCGGTATCAATCCAATTAAGGTACCCAAGACTACAAGTGTTAACAAAGCCAATAGAACGATGTAAATATCTACGGAAGAATTTAATAGTACCGCATCGGGTCCGCTAGACATGGTATTCAGTAAGAATAGTACAGCACCACCTCCAATAATTCCTAAGATCCCTGCAAAGAGAGATAGAACAACTGACTCAAGAATAATTTGCGATTTAATTTCCCAGGGTCTGGCACCCAATGCTCTTCTTATTCCTATTTCCTTAGTTCGCTCTTTTACAGTGATAAGTAAAATATTACCGATTGCAAATACACCTGCCAACAGCGTAGCCAATCCAACAAATACGGTAAGGAATTGCATACCGGTTAAAAAACCCGTTACTTGCTCAAATCTTTCACCCAAATTAAAACTTCCAAAAGCTCTACTATCTTCCGGGTGTACATTATGCAAATTTTTCAATTGCAATTTCACATCTGCCTCAATCTGAGTAATATTAGCATCCGGTTTTCCTGTGATCATCATCCAACCAATATTATTTCCTTGATTAAAGACTTTTTGAAAAGTAGTAAATGGTACATGTATATCATCTCGAGGTCCCATGTTTATATCTGTTCTTTCAAAAACACCGACAACTTTATAATTAATCTCACCAATTTCTATTAATTCTCCAATTGGAAATTCATCTTTTTCAAATATATCCTCATAAACATCCTGAGAGATTACCGCTACTTTTCTATTCAGCTTTATATCCTGATCATTGAGAAATCTTCCATACATCAGGTTCTTTTTGGCAACTTTATCTAATAATGGGTAATCTCCGGCAATATTATATCTCCCATCCTGAAATTTCCGCAGAACATTTTGTTGATTTTGATTTCTAGGAACTACATGTTCGATTCCTTTGACATGTTCTTTAATAATTTCAGCATCTGATAATTTTAACCTCATGGGTCTTCCCTCCTGAAATCCGTCAAATGGCATACCGGTAGATTGTCCCCATACAAAAACACTGTTGGTTGCCAAATCACCAATTTGTTTTTGAAATTTATTTTCAAATCCTTTCGCTGCACCTAACAATGCTACCAAGATAAAAATACCCCACATCACACCAATAATAGTAATAATGGTACGTGTCACATTTTTACGAAGTACTCCGTAAATTTCCTGCCATGTATCTATATCGAAAATTGTTTTCATTGGTTCCTACATTAATAAATTCAATAAAAAGTCACTCTTAGATTATACTTTTAACTACGCATCATTCAAGGCCACAATTGGCTTGATCTTTGCAGCACGCCTTGCCGGTAAATATCCTGCAATAATTCCCGAAATGATCAATAAAACGGTAGCAAAAATTACTATTCCACTGTCTACTTGAGGATCTTTGATGAAATACTCCTCCAATCCCGGAGCTATATAACTTAAAACACCCATACCTATAACCAATCCCAGATATCCTGCAATAGAAGTTATGAAAAGCGCTTCAAACATGATCATTTTTATGATTGATTTAGGTGTTGCGCCCAGTGCCTTACGTATTCCCAGTTCTTTAGTTCTCTCTTTGACTATATAGATCATAATATTACTAATACCAACAATACCGGCGATCAATGTTCCAATACTTATGATAATAACGATCATATCTAAAGCTCCAGACGTTTGTTTGGTTCCTTGAACCACTTCCGCCCTATTCGTAATTCGAATTCCTCTTTGATCCCTCGGAGCCACATCATACCGATCCTTTAAATCTCTCACAAGCTCATTGCCAAATGCAATTGCCTGATCGGTAGACAGGTCTGATTTATATAAAATATTAATTTGATCTACCTTATCATCATTTCCATAAATACTCTGCGCTGTTGTTATTGGTATATAATTCAGTCTTTCCTCATTATCCCCTCCCGGATCCGTGAAGGAACCCACCACTTTATACGCCAAACCGCCTACATTTACATATTTACCAACGGCGCTTATTCCTTTTGGAAATAGATCTTTCTTCGTCATACGGCCAATAACAATGACTTTAGATTTTTTATTCAAATCCAACTGATTTATAAAACGGCCTTCAAATGGAACTGCCATTTCTAAAAATTGAATTTCAGGATCCACAGCAATCAATGGATAATTTGATTTCTTATTATCATATGAAATATCGACCTGTCTTTGATTTCGTCTAATAATATGTTCGATCTTATCTCCGTAATTCTTTACGATATAATCAATATCTTCATTTTCAAATTCAATTCGTCTTCCACTTTGATAGCCTCGAAACGCTTTAGTAGTTCTATTGGGCATTATAAACATAGCATTCTCAGCATCTCTGCTAAAAAATGACTTGAAAGTGTTTTTCAAGCCATTGCCCATACCTAGTAAAATTGTAAAAAGTAAAATGGCAAAAGTGATGGTCAAGCCAGAAAGGACCGTCCTTAACTTATTCTTTCCAATGCTTTGGAAAATTTCTCGCCAACCATCTAAATCAAACATAATTTAAACTTTTTCTTTTTGCCTGGTTTTTTCATCACTGGTGATGATTCCATCTTTCAATCTAACAATTCTATCCGTTTGTGCTGCAATATCTTCTTCATGTGTAATCACAAAAACGGTCATGCCTTCTTTATTGATCTCTTTTAATAAGTCCATTACCGATTGGGAAGTTGTAGAATCTAAGGCTCCTGTAGGTTCGTCTGCCAGAACTACCTTTGGTTGAGTAACTAAGGCCCGAGCAATAGCAATTCGTTGTTTTTCACCTCCAGAAAGCTCACTGGGTAAGTGGTTTGCCCAATCTTTTAGCCCTACCTTTTCCAAATATTCCATGGCAATTTTTTGCCTTTCTTTTCTATGGATCCCTTTATAATAAAGTGGTAGAGCAATATTTTCAAGAGCAGTTTTATAACTTATTAAGTTAAACGACTGAAATACAAATCCTAAAAATTTATTTCTTAGAATGGCCGCTTTTTTCTCATCTAAATTCTCTATTAATTTCCCATTCAGATAATATTCTCCTTCATCATGTCCATCCAATAATCCAACAATATTCAAGAGGGTAGATTTTCCAGATCCGGATGAACCCATAATCGAAACAAACTCCCCCTCTTTAATGTGCAAATTAATACCTTTCAATACATGTAACGAATCTTTACCAATTGGATAGGATTTATGAAGATTTATAAGTTTTATCATTTGTTTATTTTATTTATATAAAATCAAAGATTTAAGTTTTTAACATTTCCAGGTTAATTTTAAAGAACCATTTTCTTTTCTTTAATTTAGCCTAATGTCTACAACGAAAAAAGAAGCAATAATACTGTTCGATGGTGTATGTAATTTATGTAATTCATCTGTCCAATTTGTTCTAAAACACGACAATAAAAATCAGTTCTTGTTTGCTTCTTTACAATCAGACGCCGCCCGGAATCTTTTGTTACAATTTAACCGGGAAAATGATAAAATGATGTCTCTTGTATTGCTTGAAGATGATAGATTTTATGAGAAGTCGACTGCCGCACTGAGAATTGGAAAAAAATTAAGGGCTCCATGGAACTTTTTATACTTTTTTATAATTATACCAAAAGCAATTAGAGATCTTGTTTATAACTTTATAGCAAAGAACAGGTATAAATGGTTTGGCAAAAGAGATTCCTGTTTAACTTATAATGGTGAATATAAAAATAGGTTTATCTAAAATTAGATAAACCTATTAATATTACTAATCCATGCCTTCTATTTGTCCCCTTTTTTCCCTTTTTTTGTATTCACTCTCGAGCTTAAAAGTATAGTCAGTAGGCAATAACACTCTATATCTTTTTCAAACTCTTTAATTAATCAAATAATTTAGTCTTCAATCAAATATTATATTTAAGTCCTTTTCAGATAGTGATACTCAAAGCAGACCTTCCCCTCAGAGCCCTGCACTGAGTTCTCACTATTATATTTTTGATATTAATCTTGATTCTGTATATAATGGTATATGTACTCTGGTTTTAGCCCATCCTAATACCATCTGTGATCCGTAATCTTGCGTTTTGAATCCAATACTAAAGCTTTCCAGCATATCTCCATGAACAGTAGGGATTTCAAGCTTTGCCACATCTTCCTTCGGATTGTAAAAACACACTCCGTATGTATCTGTTTTTTTGTTAAGTATTATAGTCCAAAAATTTTCATTAGGAATAGTATATAAAACATAGGTTCCAGCCTTAACAAATTTGTTACCGAACATTACATCTTGATAAAATTTTATTTCAGTAGACTCATCACTTCCTGTAGTCCATAATTTTCCGAATGGTACTTGAGTACCAAATACTTTTTGATCATTGGCTACCGGGCGGCCATAGACAACTTTTACCTGAGGTAAGCCCCTTTTTCCAGATCTATGATAAACTATATCATGTGGATTTATATCTAAGCTATCAAAACTCTGTGCGCTTACTCCATTTGTAAAGAGTAACACTGTTGAAAGTCCAATAATGATTGTATAAATTTTTATATTTCCCATAATAGCAAAATTTCAATTATTTCAATTTGGGAAATATTGTTCGAGGTACCTAAGCTATTTTTTAGTGAAGTATAATCTTATATTTTATTAAACTTGCAATCCTTTTTTAGTTTGTTTCTTTCAAATTCAAGTTTAAAAAGCAAAAGTAAAATTATATCATGTAAAAAATTAAATTATTAATGTACTCATTGTTAAAGAATAATTCAATGTGAATCAAATTATGGATCAAATATAAGCTCAAAAACAAGTATCAAACAATAGTTAAAATTGTGAAATATTAATATACCTGATAACCACTAGTAGATGAGTTTTCTATTCTAACACTTATTATTAAACGTATTAATATGATTATTAGTATATTATATTTTTAAACTGCATTAAACATAGTTCTTATACATCATATAACTCAAAGTAAAAAAAGCAGATTACAGAATTATTAATCCTCTATTTAAGAAAAACGGGTATTTCATAAAACCTGCTTTTGGTGATATGTATCATCTATTTCCATAAATAGTCTTAATCTATCAGAATTGTATAATTCTCTAAAATTGAACAAAATGAAATAATATTTCATTATTATTACTTTATAAAAATCACTAGATAGAAACTTTATCCATTTAATTTAAAACAAGCGAATAACAAGCAATCCATCCTGGATCTGAATGATCCTGAGACATGAATAAAATAAATCACCTGCCTTTATGAATTTTATCAGGATGTCCAACCCATGGTGGCAAGGTTAAGCTTAATGAAAAACTGAAAATATTTTTAAGGGTTACAAAAAAAATAGGCCCACTTAGACAACAGTGAACCTATTTACCAAAAAAAATGTGCTTTCTTATTAACCCTTTCCCTTTTTTTAATTTTTAGATTAAAATATCTGCTAGAAAGCTTTTAGCAAATACTAATCAGGCATTTTAATATAATCACTACTAAAATTTCTTCAGAATAACAGTGCCATTAACTACTATCCTTTTATTTGTGACAGAGGTATCTGAACTCTGGTTTTTGCCCAAGCCAGTACCATCTGTGATCCATATTCCTGTGTTTGAAATCCTATGCTAAAATTCTCTACCATTTCTCCTTTGCTTGTCTGAATTTCTAACTTAACTATATCATCTTCCGGATTATAGAAGAATGCACCAAAACTATCTGTATTATTATTTAATATAATCGTCCAAGTAGTTTCATGTGGAATGGTGTACAAAACATAGGTCCCGGCCTTTACAATTTTGTCTCCAAAAATAATATCTTTGTAAAAGTGTATTTCGGTGGCCTCATTAGATCCGGTTCTCCAAACTTTTCCATATGGTACTTGGGTTCCAAATACTTTTTCATCTGTTGCATTTGGTCGTCCATAAACCACTTTTACTTGTGGCAGATCCAACTCATGCATCCCATAGTAAACAATGTCATGAGGGTTTTTATCCAGCTGACTAAAACATTGTGCACTTACCTCTTTAGTAAAGAACACTGAAGAAAGTCCTATAATTATCGAGTAGATCTTAATTTTTCTCATAACATTGTCATAGTTCATTATCCTAAACTCCAGTTAGTAAAGTCTGCTTCTTAGTTTATAGAATTATTAGATTCCACTTGATTCATATTAGATATTGTTATATCCGATGTGATCACAAAATCAGAAGTATAAACTTTTAAAGTATAGGTTCCGTCAGATAATTTTGATTTATCTATATCACATACTTTTCC
>DAOUPU010000023.1 GCA_030625995.1 Flavobacteriaceae bacterium | reverse complement strand
TGGATTATGAAGATTGGGATATGGATACCTGGAAAGCAGTTGAAAAAGAGTACATGGACAAGGTTACCATGAAAAATGAATATTTGATGGGAGCTTCCATATTTTTGCATAAACTAACACCCGATAATTCTGAGCTGTTATATGTTCAGGTATATAAAGATTGGGATGCTATTGATAAGGCAGCAGAACGAAATGGGGAACTGGCGGAAGAAGCCTGGCCCGATGAAGATGCCAGAAATGCATATTTTAAAAAACGAGATGCCTATTACGCTCCTGAACATTCCGACGAAATTTATGCAACCATGTCGGGTGCAAAACTCATTGGAGAGAAGTCGGATGACATGATTTTGTATATAAGAAAAAGTCATTTTATTTTTCCGGAAAATGGGTCACTGAAAGAATACAAAGAACTTCGTGATGAACATTTGGAAAAAGTTGTTCATAAAAATGAGTATGTTAAAGGATATTACCCGAGTTCACATGCCTATGGTTCAGATCGAACCGAATTCGTTGAAGCGTTCTATTTGAATTCGATGGCAGATCTGGATAAGATGTTCGACAGAAGTGGAGAATTAGCTAAAGAAGCCTGGCCGGATGCAGAAGCAAGAATGGCAAGAGGTAAGAAGATGGGTAAGTATTTTACCGGGATTCACGGAGATTATGTATACAGCGTAATTCCGGAATTGTCAAAATAGAAGACCATTTATAAATTATACAAAAGATGCCTCGCGCATCTTTTGCCGTTTAGGCCAATTCTTGAGTGGCCTTCTTTAAAGTTTTCATACTTAATTTCGAGCTCCAAATAATTACAATTAACTCTAAGAATACAGAATAATTAATTTTGTAAAGCAATCTACAAAAGGAACGATTATTTCTTCAACGATGGTTAAAGGAGATTATGATTGGGTTGTAGGAACGGATTGTGTATTTTCTGTAGAAACAATTGTAATTTATAAAATGTAAAAAACTGGAAAAATTAAAGAAGCAATCGAAATATATCGTTTGTTTTTACCATTGCTAGAGTTAGATATTAATCTTAAATTAGTTCAGAATATCAAACCAGCCGAAATGTACTCAGGAATAGGAATGGAGAATGTTCGGGAACTTCGTTTACCACTTCAAGGAGAGCATACATGGGTACGAAAAATAATTGAGGAAGGATTGCGAAATCGAAGGACATTGCCAGACTATAAGAATTTGGAATCATTGGTATAATATTTTAAAACTTAAGAATTATTGATCGAGTAGTTGATAGCAAAGATCATCTAAAATAAATATAAAATGATTTCAGGAAAGAATCACATCGGAAATAAACTTTCTTCTTCAGGAAGTACAACCTTTAATACATTCAACCCCCAATTAAATATTGAGAATGATAATATATTCACTGAAGCTACCACAGAAGAAATAAATGCTGCCGTTACCTTGGCGACAAAAGCTTTTAAAGTATTCAGAAATACCTCTGGAAAGCAAAAAGCAAATTTTTTAAACACCATTGCAGATGAAATTTTAGCTTTAGATGATGTCCTGATAAAAATGTTTTGTTCTGAATCAGGTTTGCCGGAGGAGAGAGCCAAAGGAGAACGAGGTAGAACTATTGGTCAATTACGTGCATTTGCAGATCTAGTTCAGGAAGGATCATGGGTGGAAGCCATGATTGATACAGCGCAACCAAATCGTAAACCAATATCAAAACCAGATCTACGAAGAATGATGGTACCTCTTGGTCCTGTTGTTGTATTTGGAGCAAGCAATTTTCCTTTAGCTTATTCAACGGCTGGTGGAGATACAGCCGCAGCTCTGGCTGCTGGTTGTCCGGTAATTGTAAAATCACATCCTATGCATGCTGGTACAGGAGAGCTGGTGTCTGCAGCGATCATAAATGCGGCTGAACGAACAGGTATGCCTAATGGGGTGTTTTCTAATTTAAATAGCATTGGATATAATGTTGGTATACAGCTTGTTAAACATTCTGAAATAAAGGCAGTTGGATTTACCGGAAGCATCGTTGGAGGAAGAGCTCTTTATGATTTGGCATCGCGGAGAGAAGAACCAATTCCTGTATTTGCTGAAATGGGAAGTATTAATCCGGTAATTATTCTTCCGAAAGCTTTGGTTGAAAGAGGAGAGACTTTGGCAAAAACCCTGGCGGGATCCATCACCTTAGGAACCGGCCAGTTTTGTACGAATCCGGGATTAATACTTGGAATGAAAGGAGGAGATCTGTCAAATTTCATTAAAGGATTATCTGAAGAAATTATAAGAGTGGAACCTACTTGTATGTTGCATCCGAACATTATCGGTGCTTATGAAAGAAACAAAGTAAATGCATTGGCTCAGTCTGAACTGACTGTTGTTGCTGATTATAAAAACGATGTAAAAACCAATTATGCACGACAGACCATTATAACGGTTGAGGGCAAAACATTTCTGGAAAACCCCAACTTGCATCAAGAGGTATTTGGACCTTTTTCTATGGTTGTACAATGCGAAAATAAGAGCCAGTTGGAAACAATTATATCTAATTTGGAAGGTCAATTAACAGGGACTTTAATAGCAGGTAATAATGAAGCTGAAAAATTTTCTCGTCTAATAGGAGCACTTCAAAATAGAGTTGGAAGAATGATCTTTAATGGTGTACCAACAGGCGTTGAGGTTTGTCCGGCTATGGTTCACGGCGGGCCATATCCTGCATCCTCAGATAGCCGTTTTACAGCTGTTGGGATTCATTCCATTAAGCGATGGGTAAGGCCATTCAGCTATCAAAATTGGCCGGATAATTTGTTGCCTGTAGAACTTAAAAATGAAAACCCCTTAGGTATTTCCAGAGTGATCGATGGCGTACAAACTGTAAAGAGCATTCAATTGGAAAATTAGCCTCTGAAATTATTTCAGATAAGAAAAGTTCACTAAGTTTAACCCGTTTTCAGTAGAATGATTTAATTAAAACGACTTACCATGCGATACAAGCAAATTCCTTCTTCATTATTTATAAAGAACAGGCAAAAATTTATAAATAAAATGGAATCAAATTCCATAGCCATTTTGACATCAAATGATATTATGCCTAATAATGCTGATGACATGATGGGATTTGCACAAAATAATGATCTGTTTTATTTGAGTGGGGTTGATCAGGAAGAATCCATTTTAGTTTTATATCCGGACGCAGAATTGAAAGAAAATCGGGAAATTTTGTTTGTAAAAGAAACCAACGAATTAATTAAAGTTTGGGAAGGAGATAAACTTACCAAAGAGAAAGCATTTAAGATATCCGGTATAAGAAATGTTAAATGGCTGCAAGATTTTGAATTGACCATTCAATATATGGGCTTTGAAGCAGACACTTTTTATTTAGGGCATAATGAGCATAAAAAGACATTAACAGTTGAAATGAATACACAACAGGACAGAATGATCTCCTGGTGTAAAGACAGATACCCATTACATAATTATAAACGTGCTGCAAAAGTAACACGCGAAATACGACAAATTAAGTCTGCAGAAGAAATTGTATTAATTGAGAAAGCAGCTGACATTAGTATAGGTGGATTTAAACGAGTACTTAGAGCGGCAAAACCCGGAATGATGGAATATGAATTAGAAGCAGAATTGACCTATGAATTGGTTAGAAAAGGAGCAAGGAGTCATGCTTTTATGCCAATAGTAGCTTCAGGAGAAAATGCCTGTGCATTGCATTATAATACGAATGATTCTGCCTGTAATAATGGAGATCTAATTTTAATGGATTTTGGCGTTTGTTATGCGAATTATAATTCAGATACTACACGTTGTTTTCCGGTAAGCGGTAAATTTTCTGAACGACAAAAGGAAGTTTATAGTGCGGTTTATCATTGTTTGAGGGAAGGCTCAAAACTGCTGGTACCAGGTGCTATTTCTGCAGAATATGAAAAACAAATGGCAGGATTAGTAGAAGAACAGTTAGTAAATTTAGGTTTATTAAAAATTAAAGACATTAAAAAACAAGATCCGGAAAATCCATTATACAAAAAATATTTCATGCATGGCACAGCACACCATATTGGCTTGGATGTTCACGATGTCGGTTTATATACAAGAACTTTTGAAGCAGGAATGGTTTTGACATGTGAACCTGGAATTTATATTCCCGAGGAGAAGATAGGCTGTCGTTTGGAAAATGATTATCTAATAACAGCTGAGGGCAACATTAATCTTACCAAAGAAATGCCAATAGAGATTGAGGATATTGAACTTTTAATGCAGAAAAAATAAATTAATCTTTCATCATAAAGTCTTCAGAAAACACTTTTTTCATATAGAAGATCAGATCGTCTGCATTGCCTTTTGTAAAAACCATCGGCGGCTTGATTTTAAGCACATTATTATCCGGTCCATCAGAACTCATTAGAATTCCGTAGTCTTTCATTCTATCCACTAAGTAGTTAGTTTTTTCTCCAAGAGGAAGCATTTCACTGCTAACCAGTTCAATGCCTATAAAAAGACCTTGTCCACGAACGTCACCTATAATCGGATAATCTAGAGCCAATAACTTCAGTTCTTCTTTTAAATATTCTCCAACTTGTAGGGCATTATCTTGAAGTTTTCCTTTTCTTATTGTTCTGAGAACTTCAACTCCTATTGCACAGGAAACCGGATTCCCTCCAAAGGTGTTAAAGTATTCCATACCATTTGCAAATTTGTCTGCTACTTCTCTTGTACAGGCAACCGCCGCTAATGGATGGCCATTTCCTAATGGTTTTCCAATAGTAACAATATCAGGAATAACATTATGGAGTTGAAATCCCCAGAAAGTTTTTCCTAATCTTCCACAGCCAACTTGCACTTCATCAGAAATGCAAAGTCCACCAGCTTCTTTAATGTACTTATAAGATTTTTTTAAAAATCCTTCAGGCAATTCGATTTGTCCTCCGCAACTTATTATGGGTTCAATAATGAAAGCGGCAACATCTCGGTTTTTGGCTTGAATATTTAGAATTTGCTTTTTAACTTCTCTGGCATATTTCTCACCGACCCTTTCTCCTCTATACTTCCCTCTAAAAGCATCCGGTAATGGAAATACATGGGTATGTTCAGGAGCTCCGAACCCTCCTTTTCCATCAAATTTATACGAACTTATATCAACGCAACTATTTGAATTTCCGTGATATCCCATCTCAGAAACAATAATATCCTTGTTTCCGGTTGTTGCCTTAGCCATTCTCATAGCTAGGTCATTCGCTTCACTTCCAGAGTTAACAAAATGCAAAACACATAGTTCTTTGGGCAATGTTAGAAGGAGTTCTTTTGCAAGTTCATTTATATTTTCATGAAGGTATCTGGAATTGGTATTCAATAATGCCATTTGATCTTGCCCGGCTTTAACAACTCGGTAATTTTCATGGCCCACATGAGCAACATTATTCACAGTATCTAAATAATGCTTTCCATTTTGATCCAATAAGTATTGTCCCTCACCACGAACAATATTAATGGGGGACCTATATTGAAGTTTCAAACTTTTTCCCAAATGGTTTTTGCGATAAGAAATTATAGCTTCATCTTCCTTAATAGATTTACGATCTAAAGCTTTTGATTTAAACAATAAATTTGGATCGGGGCAGACACTTTTCCATACGTTTATTTGATTGTAATATGCAACGCCGGGAAAATCATCTTTGAAATCAAACATCGTGAGCATTATTTGAAAATGAAGGTGTGTAGCCCAATTTCCATTTTCAGGATAATTTCCTAAAAAAGCGATAGGTTCTCCTTTTCTTAATTGCTCTCCAATTTTTCTTTTTAGGGCACTTTCAACTGACAAATGGCCATAAAGTGTGTAGAATACAAGATCTTTTAAAGTGTGTTTTAAAACGATAAGACCTCCATATTCTTTATCTCCGGTGTCATTTACTGCCATTATCACCTCACCATTAAAAAGTGCATGAACAGGAGTTTGAGCTGGCAACCAAAAGTCAATTCCCAAGTGGACCGTTCTACTCTCTTTTCCGTTATTTCCCATTTTATCATAGGAAGAGGAATCGTAAACAGATCGCGGCTCTAAATAACCCCCGGCAGTGATTTTCTCGGGATGTTGAGAGCGAAGTTTAATCATTCTATATTGGAAGAGATCTATATCATTATATTCTTCCCGGTGCCCAATCCATTTGCTGCTAACACTTAAGTCTATCAAATGAATTTTGTCTTTAAGAATTGAAGGAAATAAATCAGTCAATTTAAAGTCTCTTTCCTGTGCCCAACCCTTAAATTTATTCTCCATTGGGTGGGCTATGAACCCACAGCTTTCCCTGAAATTTAGGGAGGCAAACTCCTCATTAATGGGATACCATTTTTTTAGCAATTCCCAGGCAGGTTTTTCACTGACTAATAAATAAGCATTGTCAGGGTTCTCAATTTTATTTATAGCAGATTTTATAATCGTAATGACCAACCTCATTCCAATAATGATATATAGAAACTCCAACTCTTCTTCTAGTAGAATAAAAGTTGAATGATAACCTTTAACTATTTGATTGGCAATTGCTAATGGATCGTCATGATTCATGATAGCGTAGGCACATGTTATACCAACGTCGTTTATGATTTGTGTTTTAATAGCATCGCCATAATCGATTATTGCTTTTACTTTTGGGCTAATAAGGTCAGAATCTACAACGATGTTCTTATCGTTGACATCGTTATGAACAATACCCTTTCTTAGTTTAGCATAGGCCTTTAATTTGCTTTTAAATCTATTTTGGAAATAAGAAATAACTTCTGCCTTTTCACCTTTAAATAAGTGATTGTATTCTTTTGTCCAAATCGATTGTGAGATATCCCAATCAAATTTACGGGAGGCTTTGGGGTGTTTAAAAGACTGTAGTACGGTTATTAATAGACCACACTGTTTCCCCAGACTGAAATTCAAAACCTCTAATCGAGGATGAACCGTGCTCCAAATTCGACCAGACACCCATGTTAACAGACGGACATTTCTTTGCCCGCCAAAATCGTCTTTTATTCTTGAATTGAACTTCCCGAATTTGTTTTTAATTACTCTGGGAGCGATTATCTGCTTCCCATGTTTTTCAATAAACAAAAGAAGATCCTTTTGAAATTCAAGATATTCCTGATCTTCATCAGGACTGGAAATTTTAAGAATATATCCCTCTTCATTCTTTATTTTTATCCTGAAATTAATATCAATTTCTCCCGGAAGTCTTGAAGCAGTTCCTTTTATATCAAAGAGTTCAAGAAGAATTTCTTCAGCATATTTTGGTGTTATTTGAAAATACTTATAGCTCATCTTATCTAAAGGCAACCTCTATTAATTAATTCGCGTTAAAATAAATCCATCTTTCATTGGGTCGTCGGGGTCAATAATAAAAGTATGCTTACCTGTAATGTATGCCCTTCCTTCAACTTGTGGTATAACAGCTTTATACGGTCCATAATCTTCTTCTGAAACCAAGGAACCTTTAAATACAGAGCCTGTAATACTTTCAACGGTCATGGTTTCTCCAAAATCGATTTCTTTTCTGGCTCTATGGATGGCTATTCTTCCGGAAACTCCCGAACCGGTTGGAGAACGATCTACCTCACCTTCGGCAAATACACACACATTACGACTATCAACACCTGAAGGTTGTTTCTTATTATCAAGAAAGATAGTGCCATATAAAAAACTTAGATCATTTTCAATAGGATGTAGAATTTCCTCATTGGATGCCATTACTGCATGTTTTATATCCATCCCTGCCATAATTAATTTTCTGTACGATTCCTTGTTTAGATCGAAATCGAAGTTGTTTTTATCCATATCCACATAGGCATAAAATGCCCCTCCATATGCGAGGTCATAGGTCACTTTTCCTATCCCCTCCACATCAACGGTTCTGTCCAAACCAA
Organism: Flavobacteriaceae bacterium; assembly: GCA_030625995.1. Lineage (GTDB taxonomy): Bacteria > Bacteroidota > Bacteroidia > Flavobacteriales > Flavobacteriaceae > Lutimonas. The sequence goes on along the minus strand of DAOUPU010000023.1, from coordinate 12,435 downwards.
CTACAAAACTCGGAACGCAGTGAAAACGAACACTATTTATTTTGCCATTTTTTACGTTTGCGTAAGAAGTAATTCTACCACAGGGTGCATCAATTTTTATTATATTATCCCCTTCCTTTACACTTATCCATTTCGATTCAATGGCCAATGTAGAAATTGCAATTATAGCATGGCCACACATTGTGGAATAGCCCTCGTTATGCAGGAATATAATCCCAAAGTCTCCTTGCTCATCATTAGGAGGGACTAATATACAACCATACATATCGGCATGACCTCGAGGTTCAAACATTAAGGCGGTACGCACTTGATCGAAATTTTCTTTACAATTTCTTCTGTAGTCTAAAACTGAATTTCCCTTTAATTCAGGAAAGCCATCTATTATAACCCGCAATGGTTCTCCACCGGTGTGCATGTCAATAGTCTTAATTTGTAACCAATCTTCGGGTGGTGCATATCCGTTTTTATCGAGAATATTTTGATAGGTTCTATTCATTTTTAAATTTTTTATAATAGTAAGTTGCTGCGGTTAAATCTTCCAAAGCATGACCTACCGATTTGAAACAGGTTATTTCCTGCTCGTTTCGTCTTCCCTGTTTTTTATTAGAACACAATTCAAATAAGTCTGCGTTGATATCCTTTTCTGATATTATACCATTTTGTAGTGGAATAAGAATGTCACCACTTTCCCTCAAGCCCTGATAGGTGTCAACAAAAACTTTGGATTTTTTAATTAGGTCATCGTCAGATTCCCTCATATCTGTCTTATAAGCACCTACCAAGTCAATATGTTGACCGTTTTTAAGATATTTTCCTAATACAAGAGGAGTTTTGGAAAGCGTTGCACAAGAAACAATATCAACTTTTGCAATAATCTCTTCAATGTTTTCAACTACTGAAACAGCAAATTTTTCATTTGATAATTCTTTACAAATGGATTCAGCCTTTGAGAAATTTCTTCCCCAAATAAAAACCTTTTTTATTGGCCTTACACTTGAATGTGCTAGAATTAAATTCGAAGCTAAGGCTCCAGTGCCGATCATTAACATGGCAGATGCATTTTTTCTTGCTAAATAGGAGGTTGCTAAGGCAGAAGTTGCGGCAGTCCTTTTTGTCGTAAGAGCATTTGCTTCCAGAATGGCCTTCACAATGCCTTTATGTGCATCTAAATAAATGTATGTTCCCTGAATTGAGGGCAGATCAAATTTGCCATTGTTGGGACTTACTGTGACAATCTTTACCCCGGCTTCTTTTCCCGGATTCCAGGCAGGCATCAATAATAGTGTGGAGTCAATATTTTCTTCCGGATTAGAAAAATTGTGATGATGACGAGCAGGAACTTCTATGTCAGAGGAAGTGAAGGCATTGTTAATTGCAGAAATTAATTCTGAGTATCGTGTGTTTTCATTTATAAATTGATCGCTAATCTGAAGTGGTGTTTCCATTTGTTAAAAATAGAGATTTCCTAATTAGGAGTAAATATAATTTTGGTGAATTTGCAGTAAATATTAAAGAAAATTGCAAATGAAATATTTTCATCAACACGGAGGATTAATCCCCCAGGTTATTTTATAATTCGTTAAGTAGATCTCATTTTAGATAGTCAGGATTCTTTTAATGGAATTTGGTTTAATGAAACAAAAATTAATCAATTAGAGAAACGAAATAAAATTGCATTCCTAATGTTACTTTGTTGTTATGATCGAATAAGGTGGCATTATCCCAATGAGAGCCTTTTGCCCATAGCGTACTGCAATCTGTAGAAACCCACGCTGGTTCCCAATAAATTAAACCTTCACCACCCGAATTTTCAATAACTTCCAATAGTTTAGTGAGATAGTCTAATTGCCCCTGTTGAGTCGCAGGATATCCAGAGACTAAAGCATCATTTCCTAATATATTATTCGCATTATCAGCGTTCTTCATAGTATAAGGATAAGCCGTTTCGACTACCATTAGTCTCTTGTTATAGGTATTGATTAGGGTTTGAAAAACACTAGAAACATTATCCAAAGTGTACTTTGACCATTGAGGATAATAGGATAAACCAATCCAATCAAAGTCCGTTACACCATTTTTTGTCGCTTCTTTGAACCACCAGAGTCCATTTTCCGGTTGTGCTATATGAAGCATAACATCGATTTTTTGGTTTTTATCTTGAGCAATATCTCGTACAGCTCTAATTCCATTGTTTATCAGATATGAATTCCTGTTCCAATCAATGGGCCAAATCAATTCGTCACCTTGCAAAATCATAGGGTTAATTTCGTTACCCACTTGTACAATTTCTGGTAATAGATTTTCATTAGCAAGATCGGCAAGGGTGTCGTAAGTATAATTATATAACATTTCTCCCAGTGCTTCTTTATTGTTAATTTCTGTCTCCCAAGCGGCCGGAATTTTTTGTTTAGATGGATCTGTCCAGAAATCTGAATAATGAAAATCGAGTAAGACTTCCATTCCTTCAGCTTTTGCTTTGGAAATTGTTTTCTTTACATCCTTAAAATTAGAATATTGTGTCCAGGTAGGGTTATGCCAAAGTCTTACTCTGATTAAATTGGCACCTGCCTGACTAAAAATTGTATAAGGATTTTTACTGTTATTATTTGAATCATAAAAAATGGCACCACAATCCAACATTTCATTAACATAAGACAAATCTGCTCCGTAATAGAACCTTTGAGAGTCATTTGATGTACCATTTTCATTGTTCGTATCCTTTGTAATAGGATCTTCTTCATTTTGAATTACATTGTGTCTGTCATTTGAAGAACAGGACAATACAAAAATAAACGCAATCCATATCTTTAAATATTCCATAATCCAGACTTATAATATTAAGTATCAAAATTAAATTAAAATTTCACACCTTCAAAATTCCTACCAAAGTTAAAATTTAATGTATATTTTAAAATCAGAATTAAAACTCGAAATCTAAAGTTCTACTTTATTAAATTTGTTGTCAATTCTTTAGCAAAACTATAGATACCGAAATGAAATCATTCAAAAATGGAATCATTTAGAAACTTTATACCACAAATAACGGTTCAATCTCCAGGTCGAATCAATTTCATTGGAGAACATACAGATTATAACATGGGATTTGTATTACCGACTGCAATAGATAGAAAAATAATCTTTAAATTAAGGAAGAATAACTCTAAAAAAAATTGTTATGTCTATAGTGCAAATTATGACACTGGTTTTTCTTTTGATCTGAGCGAGATTTCAATTAGTGTAAAAGAATGGGAAAACTATATTTTAGGAGTTATTCATGAAATTCAGCAATTAACGGATAAACTTAGAGGATTTGATTGTGTGCTATCCAGTGATATTCCTGTTGGCTCAGGAATAAGCAGTTCCGCTGCCTTGGAGTGTGGTTTGGCCTTTGGCTTGAATGAATTGTTTGAACTGGGCCTTTCAAATCTTACTATAGTTGAATTATCGCAGAGAGCCGAACATAATTACGTAGGAACGAAATGTGGCATCATGGATCAGTACGCTTCAGTATTGAGTAAAAAAGACCATGTAATTCTCTTAGATTGTAAATCCGTAAAACACGAATTTATTCCACTAAAAATAGAACCTTATAAGGTTCTACTTTTAAATACTAATGTATCTCACAGTTTGGCGTCGAGTGAGTATAATAAAAGGAGAGAGGAGTGTGAAAAAGGAGTAAGAATAATCCAACAAGTGTACCATCAAGTTAAATCTTTAAGAGATGTTGATGAAAAAATGTTGGCTGAGTTTAGAGGAACTTTAGGGGAAACAATTTACAGAAGATGTAATTATATTGTTGAAGAAAAATCAAGAGTTCTTCAAGCTGTTGAGGCCTTAAAAGAAAAGAGGTTAAAAGATTTTGGAACTTTGATGTACGCAACGCACGAAGGATTAACTAAAGAATATGAAGTTAGTTGTCCGGAATTGGATTTCTTAGTGGAATTTTCGAAAAAGTATAAAACAATTATTGGCTCAAGAATGATGGGTGGGGGTTTTGGAGGTTGTACCATAAATTTAATTCATGAGTCGGCAGTTGAGGAGTTCATAGAAAAAGCTTCAACGGCATATTTTAAAAAATTTAGTATTAAATTAGATGCCTTGGAAGCAAATCCAAGTGGAGGAACTAGCATACTGAATGATCAATAGAGTCAATATTTTAGTTCAAATTAACCAGGGGATATTATGAAAGAATTGTGATAGCTACAAAGATAAATTTATATGAGATTGCTTCCTTTGAGTACAGACAATAACAAATAAAAATTAAAGAGAATGACCACCAATTTTGGCACTTTAGACTATTTTATCTTTATAGCATATGCTTTATTGATTTTAGGAGTGGGATTATGGGTTTCAAGAGATAAAAAAGGACATCAAAAAAATGCTGAGGACTACTTCTTAGCTGGCAAATCCCTGCCGTGGTGGGCAATAGGAGCTTCGTTAATTGCAGCAAATATTTCAGCAGAGCAATTTATAGGGATGTCCGGTTCTGGTTTTGCTTCAGGATTAGCAATTGCTTCCTATGAGTGGATGGGTGCAATAACACTAATTATTGTCGGTAAATACTTTTTACCAATCTTTATTGAGAAAGGAATCTATACCATCCCAGAGTTTGTGGAACAACGATATTCAACAAATTTAAAAACCATACTGGCTGTTTTTTGGATAGCCCTTTATGTTTTCGTGAATTTGGCTACCGTTTTATATTTAGGCTCTCTGGCCCTGGAAACTATTATGGGAATTCCAATGATCTATGGTGTTATTGGCTTGGCCTTGTTTGCAGCTGCGTATTCATTATATGGTGGCCTTTCGGCTGTTGCCTGGACAGACGTTATTCAGGTGGTGTTTTTGATTTTAGGAGGGTTGGCAACAACATATATAGCGCTAAATACGGTGTCTGATGGAGAAGGCGTAGTTCAAGGATTAAAAACTGTCTATGATGCCGTTCCGGAAAGATTTGCAATGATCTTAGACACATCCAATCCGGAATATAAAAACTTGCCGGGTCTGGGAGTTTTGGTTGGAGGAATGTGGGTTGCGAATCTGTATTATTGGGGATTCAATCAATATATTATTCAGAGAACTCTTGCCGCTAAATCGCTAGCTGAAGCACAAAAAGGTATTATACTAGCGGCTTTTTTAAAATTAGTCATTCCGTTAATTGTTGTTATTCCTGGTATCGCTGCCTATGTAATGATTCATGATCCGGAAATAATGGAAAGATTAGGAGAAGCCGGACTTAAAAATTTACCCTCTGTAGAACAAGCAGATAAGGCCTACCCCTGGTTGTTGCAATTTTTACCTGTTGGATTAAAAGGTGTCGCTTTTGCAGCATTAACAGCAGCTATTGTTTCTTCCCTGGCCTCCATGTTGAATTCCACTTCTACCATTTTTACAATGGATATTTACAGACAGTACATCAATAAAAATGCAAGCGATAAAACTACGGTAAATGTAGGTAGGATTTCTGCAGCTATTGCATTAATAATTGCAAGCATCATGGCTCCTTTGCTAGGAGGAATTGATCAGGCTTTCCAATTTATACAAGAGTATACAGGTGTTGTTAGTCCCGGTATTTTGGCGGTCTTCTTGTTAGGGTTATTCTGGAAAAAAACCACGAACAAGGGCGCAATCATCGGAGCTCTTGCCTCCATTCCAATTGCTATGTATTTTAAAGTAGCTCCTAAAGGATGGTCGACGAGTATATTTTTTGTCGATATTCCTTTTATGGATCAAATGGGGTATACCTGCATTCTAACTATGTTAGTAATTGTGTTGGTCAGTCTGTATGAAAATAAGGGAGTTGACGATTCCAAGGCCATTCCAATCTCAAGGAACTTGTTCAAAACCAACCCTAAATTTAATATTGGAGCCTTCACAATTATGATTATACTTGTTGTCTTATACTCTTTATTTTGGAAATAGAACATTAAAACATACAAATGATTGACATTCAGAAACACCTGTATATTTTAACTATATTTTTATTTTCTTTTTTCGCTCAGTCCCAAATGGATTCAGAAAAAGGAGATGTTTATATAGATAAAAATGGAGCGATGCGCTGGGAAAATTCCAGAAAGGAAGTAAAAGGTTTTGGAGTGAATTACACGGTCCCATTTGCTCATGCCTATCGTACTGCAAAGAGGCTGGCTGTAGACCCTAAAAAAGCAATTGATAATGATGTCTATCATTTTTCAAGATTAGGATTTGATCTATATCGCCTACATGTGTGGGACACCCAGATCAGTGACTCCCTGGGGAATTTATTAGAGAATGAATATTTAGACACCTTTGATTATTTATTAAATAGGTTAAAAGAGAAGAATATCAATTATGTGATTACACCTATTGCTTTTTGGGGAGATGGATGGCCTGAACCCGATTCGGATACTCCCGGATTTTCAAATAAATATGGTAAGGATGAGTGTCTTACCAATCCCGATGCTATCAAAGCACAGCAGAATTATCTCTATCAGTTTTTAAATCATATCAATCCGTATACAAGTGTTGCCTATAAGAACGAACCAAATATTATAGCGTTTGAAGTGAGTAATGAACCTCACCATCGTGGGGAGGCAGAAAATGTTACAAAATTTGTAAGAGGCATGACAGATGCCATGCGTAGAACCGGAACAAAAAAACCAATTTTTTACAATGTAAGTCATGGAGTTCATTTTATGGATGCCTATTTTAAAGGAAACATACAAGGAGGAACCTTTCAGTGGTACCCAACTGGATTAGGATACCAACGTGAATTATCAGGAAATCTTTTACCCAATGCAGATAGCTATGAAATACCATTTGAGGATATCATCAAGAAGTATAAAGGCGCTAAACTAGTTTATGAATTTGACGCAGCCGATGTTGGAAGATCATACATCTATCCGGCAATGGCAAGAAGTTTTCGAGAAGCAGGGATTCAATTAGCTACACATTTTGCTTATGACCCTACTTTCATGGCTCAATCAAATACTGAGTACAATACTCACTATATGAATTTGATTTATACACCTCAGAAAGCCTTAAGCTTAATGATATGCTCAGAAATATTTCATAAAATACCTATGTATAAAGACTTTGGAACATATCCGAAAAACACTTCATTTGATGAATTTAAGGTAGATTATAGTCAGGATATGGCAGAATATAATTCTGAAAAGAAATTTATTTATACAAATTCTAATACCACGACTCCTAAGAATGAAAAGAAATTGGAAATGATTGCAGGTTATGGCAATTCAGTTGTCGTGAAATATGATGGACAGGGGGCATACTTTCTGGATAAGATTGATAGAGGGGTATGGAGGCTGGAAGTATTACCGGATGCCATCTGGGTAAACAACCCATTTGGACGAAATAGCTCCAAAAAAACGATTGGAGTTGTAAAATGGAACGAGCACAATATGACTCTTAATATAAAGGATTTAACCGAAAATTTTGCAATAGAAACGATTAATACAAGAAATAGCTTTATCTCAACTGTTGACCGCAATACTTTTTCTATAAAACCGGGAATCTATATTATTAGTAGAAAGGGATCAAATAAAAATTGGTCCGCTTCTGATGATTTTGGCTTGAATAAACTAAATGATTTTTTTGCTCCGGAGGATAACGTTACCAAACTCTGGCTTCGACATAATCCTCCGGAAGAGGTTACAGAAAACACAGATCTAAAAATAAATGTCCAAATTGTTGATTCCAAAGAACCAGAAAAAGTCACATTGAATTTCTATACAGGTTTTAAAGCAAATAGTATGGAAATGGTTAAAACTAATGGTTATAATTATACTGCGACCATTCCAGCAAAAAATATAAATGTGGGATTTTTAAACTATAATATTATAGTTCAATCTGATGAGGACAATTTTATGACCTTTCCAGCTGAGAAGGAAGGACGTCCTTTTGAATGGGATTTTTATGACAGAAAACCCTATAAAGTTAGAATAGTACCAAGGTCAAATCCAATATATTTGTTTAGTGCAATTAATGACTCTGATGTATTAGTACGACAATGGCGTAATACTTTTAAACTTATACCCACGGAAAATTATGGTGAGGCAGAATACCAGATAAACATTGAAAAATTATTTATTATTGATAATGAAAATAAATTTGTCAAACCGAGTTATGACTATTCCTTCAAGCATTTTATATTAGATAGAATTCAAGAGAGAAAGGGAGATCTGGCATCTAAAGAAAAAATTGTTTTTCATGGGAGGTCCCTCAATGGGAAAACTTGCAAAATTCAAGTTGCTCTAGTTATGGATGATGGTTCCGCTTTTGGAGATGTTATAGTAATTGGAGAGGAGTTAAAGGATTATTATATACCACTTCAAAACTTAAAACCTGTGAAAACAGTTACTCTACCTAGGCCTTACCCAACTTTTTTACCCTATTATTTGGAGCACAATATGGATACAACCTTTAATTTATCAAAAGTTGAAAGTATTCAATTTTCAATTGGTCCGGAAATACCTAAGGACCAACTGGAAGACAGACATGGTATAAGTATTGTAGATCTGCGACTGGAATAAAACTAAATCGTAATAGATCTTAGGACATAATCTTCTTTTGTTTGTTATAAAAGACATCGGATTGTAACTGCATCAATTCCTTGGCTTTTTGTTTTTTGTAGGCATAAACTTCCTCATCCTCTGCAACATCATAATAAACTTTTTCATTCAGAGAATTGTCTGTTTTGAGTAGTTCCGCTCGCTGATTTTTTTGTTGTGTTACCCAAACCAGAAGAGCATCTTCCTGGTCTTGGAATTTTAGATCATAAGCACCTTTTGGAGCCAAAAGTTTTGCCAAAACGGGCGCGGTTTCAATTGCTAAAAATAATAGTAATATAAAAAATGATGGTAACCAGGCCAATTGACCTATCGCATTTATTCTTGCCATTAAACCATCAAATCCATCAATAATAGGCTGACTGACAGCTATTTGTTCTTTTTGTTTTCCTCGAAGATCCACAAGGGTCGTTTCTTTTTCCGTAATTTTTAATTTATTAGATTCTTTTAATTGTTGTAACTCTTGTAATAAAGCATCATGTTTTTCTCTCTTTTCTTTGTAAACCGGACCCTTACCTAAAAGGAGAGTTCCTTTTCTACCTTCGGCTTCTGCGATATAGGTTTCATACAGATCATTAACTTCTTTTTCTTTAGTATCGACATTAGTTTTCAATGCCTCTATTTCGTTCTCCACACGGAGTATTTCCGGCGAATATTGTTGTGCAATTTGATTTTGATTCTGAAGTGTCAATGCATTCTTTTGTTCCAATAATACCTGATTTATTTCTTTCTCAAAAATTTTGATCTCCAATGGCTTTGAAATAACAACGGCAATGATCATGGCTAAGATTATTCTAGGAGATGCTTGTAAAAATTCTTTCCAAAAATTATCTTGTTTTTTAATTGTTGAGACAATAAACCTATCCAAATTAAAAATCAGCAAGCCCCAGACAATACCAAAAGCTATGGCGATGTACATATTATCAAAAACTGTAAATAGGGCATAAGAACCAGATATAAAGGCCATCACAGCTGTGAAGAACACTGTTCCGCCTATCCCGGCGTATTTTATTTGTTCAGATTTTGGGCTCTCATTAAGAAGATCGGGGTCTGCGCCAGAGCACATCCAAAAGAATTGCTTGATCATTAGTATAAGGTTTATAACCTTATAAAACGGTTAAAATCACTGAATTGTTACATTGCAGAATACTAAAGTTTTGTTAAAATCGAGTAGGGAAAAATTATTTGGCTTCAAACGGTACGATATAATCTACATTTTCCGGGATCATCTGCTAATTGAATAATTTTATCAAATTTCAAGCCTAAGCGCTCCAATAATTGGCAGGATTTTTTATTATCTAAATTAGTTATTGCAACAACGGGGTCTAAATGAAGTGTATTTTTGGCAAAGGCCAGGATGGCTTTTGTCGCTTCAAATGCGTAGCCTTTACCTCTGAAATTTGGCAAAAAGGCATACCCAACATCAACATTTTCCAAACCATCTCTGTCAACCAAACCACTTATTCCTAAAGGCAGATTCTGCTTTTTATCAGAAACCAAATAAAAGCCAAAACCATTTTTTTTGTAGCTCGGAATTATTTTAGTGCTGAGATAATTTTCAGCATCACTAATAGTTTTTACATCTTTATCCCCTATAAACTGTATCCAGGCTGGATCGTTGACCAGATCGTAAAAGAAGGGAGCATCCTCAATAGATAATTCTGAAATTATCAATCGTTCTGTTTCTAGGATCATAATTCACTTATTAGAAGGTCAAAAATAATCATAATTCATTTAGTTTGTGCTTAGAGCATATAAAATGTAGTTTTGCCAATCTAAAAAGCGATTAAAATGAGTTTAATTCAACAGCTAAATGAACGTAGTGGATCAAAATGTGAATTATGCAGTGCAACGAATGATTTAAAAATTTATGAGGTACCTCCGGTTTCTACTGGTGGGATAGATGGGAGTTTACTCGCTTGCGTAACTTGTATCAATCAAATCAATAATCCTGAAGAGACAGACGCTAATCACTGGAGATGTTTAAACGATAGTATGTGGAGTGAATTTTCAGCGGTACAGGCAGTGGCCTGGAGAATGCTTTCTCGCTTGAAGGACGAAGATTGGCCACAAGATCTATTGGATATGTTATACTTGGATGAAGAAACGTTAAAGTGGGCAAAAGAAACAGGTGAAGGATTGGCAGAAAGTGATAGGATTATTCATAGGGACATTAATGGTGTAGTTTTACAGACTGGGGATAATGTTGTTTTGGTAAAAGATCTAAAAGTTAAAGGATCCAGTATGGTGGCAAAGCAAGGAACTGCTGTACGCAGAATTTCATTGGACCCTGATAATGCTGAATATATTGAAGGAAAGGTTGGCCCTACTCAAATAGTAATTATTACAAAGTATGTGAAAAAAATTTGATTTTCAAAGATGGTTCTCAGATGTGATGTATTGAAGTTGCTCTATCTAAAATTTTACGGATATCTTCAAAGAAATCAATCCGTAAAGGCCAAATCTGTTTCTTTTAAATCTTTGACATCTATTACCTTGTTAGCTTCATAAGTTACTTGTTTAACCATACCATTGGTTAATACAAGCCAAGTTCCGGTCTTTTTACCATGTTCATACTGAGCGATGGTAGTTTTTTTGCCTCTTTTGTCATAGGACACCCACTCCCCGTGTAATTTATCATTATCAAAAAAACCAACTTGTTTAATGGATCCATCTTCATAAAAATAAGTAGCTTTTACTAAATCACCTTGTTTTTCAAATTTTGGAGCTACCTCTTGTGCAGATCCCATTGCAATCGTCATCAATGCTAAAAATAATACTATACTGATTTTCATAAAATTTATTTTTTTATATTATAAAGATAGAAAATTTACAATAAACAAACGATAACTTAACGTTAACTTAACATTGGAATAAACAAAATATTATAATTGACTAAATTACAATATGTTATAATTTAAGAATATTAAGCAACACTATTCAGCGTAAAAGAAAATTTTGAACCCGTTCCTAATTTACTCTCTACTAATAATTCTTGATTGTGGGCTTCAATGATATGCTTTACAATGGAGAGTCCTAATCCTGACCCCCCCTGTTCTCTTGATCGGCTTGTATCAACACGATAGAAGCGTTCAAATAGACGGGGAATATTATGTTCTTTGATTCCGATACCATTGTCGGAAACTGATATTTTAAATTTATTTTTAGAAACTAATTGAACACCAACTGTTGTACTGCCATTTTCTTTTCCATAATTAATGGAGTTTGCAATTAAATTAATTAAAACCTGTTCAATACGTTCAACATCCGCATTCACCAAGATTGGGAATTCGTAGGCCTTGTCAAAATCAAGTCTTATATTTCGTTTCGCAGCTTTTATTTCTAAAATATCAAAAACGTCAGAAATGAGTTTTATAATATTGAAATTCTTATAATGGAGGTTCATTCCGGATTCTAATTTCGAAATTAGGTCCAAATCCTTTACGATGAAATCCAATCGTTCAATACTCCTATTAGCTCTTTCTAAATATTTTTTTTGAAGATCTAAATCATCTATCGACCCCTCCATTAGAGTTAGAATATATCCTTGTGCTGTAAATAAAGGTGTCTTTAGTTCATGAGAAACGTTCCCCAAGAACTCTCTTCTAAAATCATCACGCGAGAGCAATTCTTCTATCTCTTCATGCTTTTTATCGATTACATCACTTAGATGATTAAAAAATGAATCAAAATCTGCTTTTACATTTTTATTGTCAAAATTTATATTTCTGAATAAGGAAGATTGGGTAAATATATTTTGAATTTTTTTACCGGAAAAGCGTTCCAAATTGTGCTTTATAATTAGAAATATTAAAAGGTAAAGTATAGAAACAAAAAGAACAAGATTGGGCAGTAGCATTTCCAGGCC
>DAOUPU010000020.1 GCA_030625995.1 Flavobacteriaceae bacterium | reverse complement strand
ACCCGTGTTCTGTATGAAACATTCGATATAACTAATTTTTTGCAGGTAGGAAATAACACCATCACTGTTCTACTGGGAAATGGTTGGTATTTTCAAAATGAAAGAAGTGAATACCTCCCATTGTACTACGATACTCCACGTTTTATTACACAAATGGTGATAGAGGATCAAGGGGATTCGAAACAAACAATAATTAGTGATGAAAGCTGGAAATATAGAAATGGTCCTATTTTAGGTAATAATATCTATTATGGTGAGATCTATGATGCGAGATTAGAAAGTGAGATCTGGGATCCAAAGGAAGCTAATGAAAAGGATTGGCTACCATCAACAACTGTTCGTGCTCCGGAAGGCAAACTACAAGCGCAAATGTCGCCTCCGGATAAGGTTATAAAAACAATCCAACCTGTTGCCATAACTGTCCCAAAAGAAAATGTAACCCGCTTTGATTTTGGTACGATGTTCTCCGGCTGGGTTAAGCTTATAATTAAAGGCGAAAGAGGGACTGAAATAAAGATGACTTTTTATGAGGATAATGGCAATTCTTACGAACAGACAGATACGTACATTTTAAAGGGAGAAGGCATGGAAGAATGGGAACCTCGATTTACATGGCATTCTTTTCGTTATGTTGAGGTTTCGGGATCTTCAACTGTTTTAACTGCTGAAAATTTAGAGGGTCAGGTGGTTCATACAGATGTCGAGTCGGCAGGAAATTTTGAAACCTCCAATAAGCTATTTAATAGAATTTTAAGCGATTATAATAAAACCCAATTAGACAACATGCACGGGGGAGTTCCAACGGATTGTCCACACCGAGAACGCAGAGGTTACACCGGAGATGGTCAGATCGCTGCACAGGCAGCAATCTACAATTTCGATATGCAAAGTTTTTACACGAAGTGGTTAAATGATATTGCAGATGCTCAAAATAAAGAGACAGGATATGTGCCAAATACAGTTCCTTACCATAATGGTGGGGGAGGCACGCCTTGGGGTTCTGCATATATTATTATTCCATGGTATATGTATTTGTATTACGGAGATATAGGTCTTCTTGAAAACCACTATCAGGGAATGACGCACTATGTAGAACATCTTAAAACACAGACAGATAGCGATGGATTGATAATTGAAAATCAACTTGGTGAATGGGTACCTCCAACCGTAACAGAGATTCCTCCTTCCTTTGTTAGTTCTGCCTACTACTATTATAACCTGGCTTTAATTGCAAAAATTGCTAGTATTTTAAAAAAGGAATCAGATTCCAAGACATATTTAGCGCTTGCGGAGCGTATAAAAAAATCGTTTCATGACAGGTATTTTAATTCTGAGCTCTTCAGCTATTCTATCGGTAGGCAAGGGGCAAACGTATTTCCACTTGCATTTAATATGGTTCCAAAGAAATTTGTCAATGGAGTTTTTAAAACTCTGGTAGAAAATATTGAGGTTAAAACAAAAGGGCATTTTGATACCGGAATGATGGGAACACCATACCTGTTAGAAGTCCTCACCAATTATGGAAGACCGGATTTAGCTTATACCATCATGAACCGAAAGGATTTTCCGAGTTTTGGTTACAATATTGAAAGAGGAGCCACTACCTTGTGGGAAACATGGACAGGTAACGAGTCGCATAGTCATCCAATGTTTGGAAGTGTCACTGCCTGGTTTTACCAGGGATTGGGCGGAATTAATCCAGACCCTAAAAGCCCGGGATTCAAACATATAATAATAAAACCAAATCCGGTTGATGAACTGGATTTTGTAAACACCACTTATTCTTCTGTTTATGGAGATATTCAAAGTAATTGGGAATTAAAAAATGGAGATTTCAAATTAAAGGTACGTATTCCGGCAAATACTACAGCTTCCATTTATATTCCTGCGGAAGTTGCAGAGAATATAATTACGGATAATAATAGCATTTCTCTTATTGGGCTAGTGGATAATAAAGTGCAATATGATGTTCCATCAGGGGAATACACATTTGTATCCAATAAAATTGAAGATCTAATGAAATCACCTATGCTTTCCATCCCCATAATTCATCCACCTGACTCCACTCTTTTTTTGCCGGATTCTGTTTGGGTAAATATTTATCAGGATTCTAAAAATGCAGAAATAAGATATACCTTAGATGGAAGTGAACCCAATAAAAATTCAAACTTGTACAGTCAGAAATTTTTACTTAGTAATAGTGCAGTCATTAAGGCAAAAGTATTTAGAGGGGTTCAAAATGAAGGATTTACAAAGACCAATAAAATCGTTTTTATCGATTCTCTTAAAAATGGGCTTGGATATAAATATTATGTCGGATCCTGGTATAAGCTTCCCTATTTTAATAAATTAAAACCAGTAAGAACCGGGAAAGTGTATAATGTGGATCTCAATGAGTTTAAGGAACTTGGCAATCAGTTTGGAATAGTATTTACCGGTGGGATAGAAATAAAACATGACGGGATCTATACCTTTTTTCTCCGTTCCAATGACGGCAGTAAATTATGGATCGATAATAGAGAAATTGTAGATGCTGATGGAGCTCATGGCTTTATAGAAATTTCAGGTAAACAATTTCTAAGAAAAGGGAAACATAAAATCAGGCTGGAGTATTTTCAGGCAGGTGGCGGAAAAGGGTTAGAACTTCTTTATGAGGGGCCTCAGACCGAAAAGCAGCATATTCCTGCAGATATGTTCGACTACTCATCAGATGACTAATAACCGTTCTGAGTATAGTCATCCGATGAGTAAATAAAAAGGTTAATTATTGAATAGGATTAATCAATATTCCTGTCGTCTTTACATCATTAAAAAGTTAATTTAGAGTTTTGGAACTTAACATATAATAATTTAAAAATACCATAATGAAAAACATTAGAAATTCTAGAATGTCCATTATTACAAAGCCACTTTATTTCGTTATTTTCTTTATCCTGCTCTTAGGTTGTAAGGAAGCGATTCCTCCGGCCCAAAATATTGAATTACATCCGTTATTTTCAAATAATATGGTATTGCAACAGAAACAGGATATTCCAATTTGGGGTACTGCAACACCTGGAGGTGAGGTTGTTGTTGAGTTTCATGGAAAAGAAAAAAAAGGCACAGTTGATGGAGATGGAAAATGGCAAGTAAATTTACCTGCAGTTCCGGCTGGGGGTCCCTATCAATTAATAATTCATGGAGAGCAAACACAGGTAATTAAAAATGTATTGGTTGGTGAAGTTTGGATTTGTTCGGGACAGTCTAATATGGAAATGGCAGTATCCGCAAGTTGGGGAAAAATAAACAATGACAAAGAGGAAGTAGCAAATGCTAGTTACCCTGATATCAGATTGTTTATAGTAGATAAAAAAATGGCTGAAACCCCTCAGGAAAATTTGGAAAGTGATGGATGGAAAGAATGTTCCCCGGAATCTGTTCCGGAATTTTCTGCAGTGGCCTATTTTTTTGGGCGTCACTTACAAAGCGAGTTAAATGTTCCAATAGGCTTAATTGAAACTGCCTGGGGAGGTACTTTAGTTGAAGCCTGGACAAGTGGAAAAACATTAAAACAGTTTCCGGAGTTTACAGATCTAGTAGAAAGTTTGACTATTGATACCAGCACAGATGAAGAGAAAACTGCTGCCATTAAGAAGAGATTGAACGAGTGGCCTGATAAGATTGAACAAATATTAGGAGATAAAGGCACTTTTGATCATGGTTTTCAAAGTCCTGATTACAATACAGAGCTGTGGAAAACGATGCAACTTCCTACGACATGGGAACAAACAGGATTAGAATATGATGGTGTTGTTTGGTTTAGTAAAACTATAACTATTCCAAAAAGCTGGAAAGGTCAGGATCTGATGCTTTCTTTAGGGAAGATCAATGATTATGATATCACCTGGTTTAATGGAAAAAAAATAGGGAGAGGTACAGATGTTTCTGAACTTAGAGAATATAAAATACCAAGTTCACTGGTTAAAGTAGGAGAAAATAAAATTGTTATTGAAGTTCTGGACATAGGAAATAATGGCGGAATATACGGACCTGCAAAAAAGATGAAATTGTCCAACAATGAGGATATCATTTCTTTAGTTGGAAACTGGAAATATAAGATTGATCCCGTCAAAATAGATGTTCGTAAATTACCTGTAAAACCAACAGTAAATTCAGGTGCTAATCGTCCTACTGTATTGTACAATGCAATGATAAATCCAATTATACCGTTCGGAATAAAAGGAGCGATATGGTATCAGGGAGAATCAAATGCAGAACGTGCTTATCAATATAGAACTCTTTTTAAATCCTTTATCAATGATTGGCGGAGTGCGTGGAATATTGGTGATTTTCCCTTTTTATTCGTTCAGCTTGCCAATTTTAAAGATGTCAATGATCAACCGGTTGATGACTCATGGGCCGAATTAAGAGAAGCGCAAAGTATGGCCTTAGAATTACCCAATACTGGAATGGCTGTAACTATAGATATTGGAGATGCAAAAGATATCCATCCCAAAAATAAACAGGATGTTGGCAAGCGACTAGCATTAAATGCTTTGGCTAAGGTTTATAAAAAGGATATACCATATTCCGGGCCTATGTATAAATCCATGAAAGTAGATGGTAGCAAAATAAATTTACAATTCAATAATACGAATGGGGGTTTAAAAATCAAGGAAGATAATGAACTCAAAGGGTTCGCAATAGCCGGAGAGGATAAAAAGTTTGTTTGGGCAAAGGCTGAAATAAGAGGAGAGGTAATAATTGTGTGGAATACCAACATTAAAAAACCCGTTGCCGTAAGATATGCATGGGCATCAAATCCTGTTTGCAATTTGTACAATGGTGCAGGATTACCCGCTTCCCCTTTTCGCACGGATGACTGGAAAGGAAAGACCTATGGTAAGAAATAGAAATGAATTAAAAGATAAAAGAGAAAAGGGAAAAGTCAAAAATCGAAGGTCAATACGAAAGTCGAACAACTGATTTACATTTAAGAATGATGGCAATGAGAAATCTGCGTGAATAAAAAATGAGTTAATTTGTAATTTATTGACAAGGAAATGAGACAACGCCGCTTAATCTTTCTGCTTACTATTTCATGTAAAGGAAAGCCTGCGAAATCAAAAGAACCTGACAACCAGATCTGCGATTTATGCAAGAAATAGTAAAAAGTAATTATAAAAGTTAAAAACCAAAATAAGGGTAAAAAACAATATGATATTAATAAAATATCTATAGTGTATTGTTCCGGTACCCAGTAAATTTGGGGAAATTATTTTACATTTTTATTCGTTCTTAAATATTAAATCATGAAAAAAAGAATAAGTTTATTTTTATCCATGTGTTTAATTACCACGGGCTTATTAGCACAGGTAATTGATGCTCCATTTAAGCAAGCCACTTCTGTAAAGTACATTCTATCTGATGAGTTGAAAGGCGCAAAAATGAAAAAGGTTGTTGTTGATTATAACGAGATCGTATATGTATTAACTGACAAGGGACTATATAGAGATTATAACGAAAATGAACTTTCTAAGGATTTATTCTACCGACTCTTAGCTACTAAAATACCGGTAGATATTACAGTACAGGAAGGAACAGGATATTTGTATTATCTGTATGCCGATGAATTTTTGACCAATGCACATGCGGGAACCATTTATGAATACTTCCCAAAGAATAAATACCAACGACTGTTGGTAAATAAAGAAGACGAGGTTTTATTGATAGGAGATAAAAAGGCGGCACTTTATCAAAGAACTAAAAAGATCTCGGACCTTAAATTGCCAAAAGGGGAACTCGTCGAGGCTTATGTATATAATAAAATGTTTTATTATCTAACCACTCAGGCAATTTACAGACTGGAAAATGGAGATTGGAAAGTATTGCATGAGGGCCAAGATCTAACCGCAATTACTTTTACACCCAACGAAATATTTGTTGGAACTATAGATGGATATTATAGTGTTAACATCTATGATGGTGGAAGTATTTTAGAAAAAAACAATATACTTCCTGTTCCAAATATTACTGATATTAGGAAAGTAGGAACGCAGCTTTGGTTTGGGTCTGACAACGGAGCTTTCTTAAAAGAAACGGATGGATACAGATATTTTGCGGGTGGACGATGGCTCGACAATAATGATATAATTGACATCGCTAACGATAGCCAGGGAAATATTTATTTTCTTACTTCAACAGGTTTGAATAAAGTGAAATATATTACACAAACGCTTGCCGATAAAACAGAAAAGTTTCAGAACGATATTCGAAAATATCATATGCGTTTTGGTTGGGTGAATGAAATAAGATATAAAGTTCCCGGAGATTTGAAATCTGCAAATTCGCAAGATAATGATAATGATGGTCTATGGACATCACTTTACCTGGGTAGTCAGGCATTTAGATATGCCACTACAGGAGAGGCCATTGCAAAAAGATATGTATGGGAAACTTTTGAGTCTTTTGAAAGGTTATTAACTGTAAATCCTTTAAAAGGCTTTCCTTCAAGAACTTTTGAAAGAAGGGGAATTTTAGAATATGGAGATGCCTGGAGACCTTCTCAGGAAGAAGAATGGGATTGGAAAGGCACTACGAGTACAGATGAATATATCGCATACTTGTTTGTCGCTTCCGTAATGGATGAGTTTATCGTAAAGACAAAGGAAGAAAAACAAAGGATTGCGAATTTCATCGATGCGATCATGACCCATATTATTGAGAATGATTATTATTTTGTTGATGTAGATGGAAAACCAACCCGATGGGGTCGCTGGAATCCGGAATATGTAAACTGGTACCCGCTCTATGTTTCCGATAGGAAACTTAATAGTGCACATTTAATCGCAGGACTTCAGTTGGCATTTGATCTAACCGGAAAAGAAATTTATAAAACCGAGGCATTCAAAATGATGGATGAATATGGTTACTTGGATAATATTATGGCGCCTATGAAGGATATGCGTAAAACCTTGGATTATAATCATATGGGTGATATCATGGGCGATTCCTGGAATCATTCGGATGATGAAATGTCATTTATTACCTACTATGTATTATATAAATATGCATTCAACAACGAATTAAAACAAAAATATGTTGAAGTTACCCGTGAACATTGGGAAATGGAACGTCCGGAAAAAGATGGTCTTTGGGAAATGTTAACTTATGCCGTAAGTGGTGACATTGATGTCGAATCGACTATATTTTTTTTAAGGGAATTTAATTATGATCTCGATAGATATTCTACTAAGAACTCACATAGAAAAGATCTGGAATTCTTGCCTGAAAATTACAGGGGACAAACTACTACTAAATTATTATATCCGGGAGAAAGGGAAATGCATCGGCATAATACCAATCCTTTTACTCTTGATCAGGGAGGAGGAGGCTTTAGCAGGCTGGCTGGTGACGAATACTTATTACCCTATTGGATGGCAAGGTACTATAAGATCGTAGAGTAGATCAATTTTAATGGACTTTTAAGAAAACTAGCGCTAGTTACCAATGTTATTTTCTTAGATATCAGAGCAAAAATTGTGGAATTGATCGATTTTTATTTTTAGTGCTAAAGTGCATAAAAGTGAATAATTGAGAAAACGTCAAAAATTATCTAAAGAAGCTTGATATTAGCTTATCTTAGATTTCCAAAACTAAATCGAAGATCATTGATGGACAGATACTACTTTTTGGCCATTGTTAAAAAACTGTGGGCTGCTGTAACCGATCTGATACCAATAATTGTGGTGGTCGTTTTTTTTCAAAGTGTTGTAATCAGACAACCATTTCCGGAGCTCGGTGAAGTCATTTTTGGAATCCTGTTTGTAATAGTTGGCTTGATGCTTTTTATAGAAGGGCTGGAGATGGGTTTGTTTCCTATAGGGGAAACGATGGCTTATGCGCTGGCAAAAAAGGGAAGTGTTTTTTGGTTAATGGTTTTTTCATTTTTACTTGGTTTTTCCACTACAATTGCCGAACCGGCATTAATTGCAGTGGCAAAAGAGGCATCGGTAATATCATCCGGTGCCGGTCTGATTGATAGTAGCCAAAAAACGATGGACACCTATGCTATGGGCTTAAGACTGACCGTGGCTTTTTCAGTTGGCCTGGCTATTGTAATTGGTGTATTGCGTATTTTAAAAGGCTGGCCTTTGCATTATTTGATCATTGGGGGGTATATATTGGTTATGTTGATGACTATAATTGCCCCGGAAGCAATTATTGGCCTGGCTTACGACGCAGGAGGTGTTACCACTTCCACTATTACCGTTCCGTTGGTAACCGCTTTAGGGGTGGGACTTGCAACTGTGATCAAGGGGAGGAGTCCGTTGCTTGATGGTTTTGGTCTGATTGCTTTTGCCTCACTTTTACCAATGATTTTTGTAATGGCTTATGGCTTGTTTTGGTTTTAATGTAATAATTTGAATGATGATTGACTATTTTACAGAATTTGCTTTAGTCTTGTTTTATACGATGCGAGATGTATTGCCAATTCTATTATTGATCATTTTCTTTCAACTTGTAGTATTAAAGCAACCTGTTCCCCATTTAAAAAAGATGATAGTTGGGGGAATTTATGTTGTGCTGGGGCTTGCATTATTTCTAATGGGTTTGGAAAGGCGCTTTTCCCGATTGGCAAAATTATGGCTTCGCAACTATCAGACCCATTATTTATTGGAGCTACTGAAGCAGATCTTACCAACTGGAAATCATATTACTGGATCTATATTTTTGCATCCTTGATTGGGTTCTCTACCACAATTGCCGAGCCATCACTTATTGCCGTTGCAATAAAAGCCGATGAGGTTTCAGGGGGCACCATTAATCCTTGGGGGCTTCGAATTACAGTTGCTATAGGGGTTGCTTTTGCACTGGCTCTCGGTACATTTCGGATTGTGACCGGTACACCATTGTTTATTTACATAATGGGGGGTTATATTATAGTGATTATTCAAACTTTTTTTGCCCCAAAAAAACTTATCGCCTTAGCTTACGATTCAGGAGGGGTTACTACTTCAACGGTAACAGTGCCAATTGTGGCTGCACTCGGCTTAGGTTTATCCAGTGCAGTACCAGGTAGAAATAGCGCTATCGATGGCTTTGGGCTAATAGCCTTTGCAAGCTTGTTCCCAATTATTACGGTGTTGGGTTATGCACAAATTATGAGTATAAAAACACGATTTATTAATAAAAAAATACAGAAAGATGCAATTTAAATTAATTATGGCTTTTGTAAAACCTAGGATCAGTGATAAAGTAGTTGATGCTATGAAAGAAGCAGGAGCGACCGGAGCTACAATCATACCTGCCAGAGGAACAGGAATTCATGAAGCAAAATCTTTTTTTGGGCTTTCTCTTGAGGACCAAACAGAAATCATTATATTTCTTGTGGAAGAACATGTTGTGGAAAAATTCATGAAAGTCATTGCAAAAGCGGGGAAATTCGATAAGCCGGGAACAGGAATTGCTTTTGTTTTGCCCGTAGAACACATAGCGGGGTTAGAAAGCCAGATGAAAAAATTTAAAGACCAGGCACGTGATGAATATTTTTAGGAAAATCAATATTTATCATGTTTATGTACATATATATTAAAAGTTGGGAATTTATATTTGTGGCCTGTTTTTATTTATTAACTGAGATTAGACAACCATTTTAATAAAGATAAATTAAAGAATAGTAAACATGAACAATAAAAGAAGCTATCAAAGTGCAAAGGATGTTATGACCAAAAAAGTGATTTTGGTTGATGGTATGGCCACTGCCAAAGAAGCGGTCGAAGTGATGCGAAAAGAAAAGGTTGAATCCCTGATCGTAAAAAAACGCCACCCCAAGGATGCCTTTGGAATAGTCAATGTGCATGATTTTATCAGTGGTGTGATTATCAAAGAAAAAACATCGGAAGAGGTCAATATGTTTGAAATTATGACCAAACCATTGATCAGTGTACCAGCCGATATGGACATACGTTACGTAGCTCGTTTGTTGATAAATGTGGGGATTAGAATGGCCCCGGTAGAGGAGAATGGTGAGTATATTGGAATGATTTCGCTTTCGGATTTGATATTAAACGATTTGCTTTTTTAAAAATAATATTTATAAATAGAAAAGAAAATAGAATATGCAACCAGAGGAACATTTAAGCAGAGAATTATATACCCGACGTGGTTTTGTAGGGCTTTCAACGGCATTTGTTGTGGCAATTGCAACAGGAAATGTGTATGCTTCTGCTTTGACAAGTTCAGAAATGCAAAGTATCAAACAGGATTGGCATATGCATACCTACCGTGCAGGTGGAAGACCGGATGCAATGGTTGCTGATATGATTAGAACAAATGAGAAATATGGTCTTGAGTTGATGGGGATTTCTGAACATATCGATCGTTTGGATCAACGAGAAGATTTTATTAAAAAAGTAAAAGCAAATCGAAGTGAGGCATCCGTTGTACCCACAAAGATGAAAGTGATGATCGGTACGGAATCCAGTATGATCAATCCCAATCTTTGTGCTGTGGGTGATGAAATTCCTAACTTACTGGATTATGTCCTGGTTTCCTGTAATCATTACCATCTCAAGCATGTTGAAAATCCGAATTCCAAGACGCCGCAGGCATATGCAGATCATTATCTCGAGATGCTAATGGGAGCTACTGAATTGGGATATGTTGATACCATAGGACATCCATTTCTTCATAGTAAGCTCAAAGGGAAATTAGGTCAGGAAAAATTAATCAAAATACTCAAAACTTATAATGAAGAGCGGTTGGTAAGCGTATTAAAAAAATCGGCTGAAGTAAACATGGCTTATGAGATTAATCCTCGTCATGCGGATCAAGCACTTGAATGGTTTCGTGATCTTGTACAGGAAGCTCGCCTGCATGGTACAAAGTTCACTCTTGGTACAGATGCTCATGCCATTTCAAGTTTGGGCTACCCCGACCAACCGGGCAGAACATGTCTTGATATTCTCAACGACCTCACACTTACAGATCAAGATCTAAAATGGAAGCCGATCAAAGGTTTTCCGTTGGTTGATTGAGTTTCGTTTAATTAATATTTTTAATATAAAACTAAAAAATGAGTTTTAATAGATCAATTTTAAAGACTCTTAGCCTTCTCCTTGTTTTTAGTACAGTGTTTTTTCAGGCTTGTTCGAAAAAGACGGAATTCAATAATATATATGATGTGGTTGTTTATGGAGGTACTTCAGCAGGTGTCATTGCAGCCATACAAGCAACAAAATTAGGAAAACGAGCAGTTATTATTGAGCCCGGGAAACATCTTGGCGGTCTAACTTCCGGGGGTTTAGGAGCTACAGATATTGGCAATAAAGACGCTATTGGTGGACTTTCCAGAGAATTTTATGAGCGTGTTAATCAGCATTATAATTCAGGTTCAGATAGAACTGCATCCATGTGGACCTTTGAGCCTCATGTTGCTGAAAAGATATTTAATGAGTGGATTGAGGAAGCCGGTGTTGAGGTGATTTACAAGGAACGACTGGACCTGATAAATGGTGTAAATAAAACCGGGACCAGGATAAAGGAGATTATCATGGAATCCGGACTGACCATCAAAGGGAAAATGTTTATCGATGCAACTTATGAAGGAGATCTAATGGCAAATTCGGGAGTTAATTTTACTGTTGGTCGAGAAGCTGATAAAACATATGGAGAAAAATATAATGGAGTACAGATTGAAAATGCAAAAAATCATCAATTTAAGAACGCGGTTGATCCTTATTTAATTTCTGGAAAATCGGAAAGTGGTCTATTACCGGGGATTCTCGATGATGGTGGACCCGGAGTGGAAGGTGAAGGAGACCATCGAATTCAGGCATATTGCTTTCGAATGTGCATGACGAATAATCCTGAAAATCGAATTCCTTTTTCGAAACCAGAGAATTACGACCCTCTGCGCTATGAGCTTTTACTGCGCTATATCAATACAGGAGTATTTGATGTCTTGAATTTGTCTACACCAATGCCAAATGGTAAGACGGATACCAATAATAAAGGTGCATTTGCCACTGATAATATTGGAATGAATTATGAATATCCGAATGGAGATTATAGTACTCGTGAAGCTATAATTAAAGAACACGAAAATTACCAAAAAGGATTGATGTGGTTTTTAGCAAATGATCCAAGAGTGCCGAGTGATATTCGTGATGAAGTTAGTCAGTGGGGATTGCCGAAAGATGAATTTACAGACAATGGAAATTGGTCTCACCAACTTTATATCAGGGAGGCGCGCCGTATGATATCAAATTATGTTATGACACAACATGATTGTGAAGGTTTGGTGGCATCGAATGATCCTGTGGGCCTGGCAGCGTACACCATGGATTCGCACAATGTTCAAAGATATGTTGACACCTATGGAAAAGCCAGAAACGAAGGAAATGTTGAAGTTGGAGGATTTCCACCTTACCCCATATCTTATAGAGCTATCGTCCCAAAACGTGAGGAATGTTCTAATCTACTGGTCCCGGTTTGTCTATCCGCATCACATATTGCGTTTGGTTCTATACGTATGGAGCCGGTTTTTATGGTGTTGGCCCAATCTTCCGCGACAGCTGCCGTACATGCAATAAACGAAGAAATAGATATCCAGGAAATCAATTATAAGAAATTAAAAGATCAACTTTTAAAAGATGGGCAAGTTTTGCAATATCAGCAAGAGCCAATTTTAACAGGAATGAAAGAAATTGAACTGCTCAATAAAAAAAGTAAGGATGTTTCTGTACGTTCTATCGAACTAAAAGATGTTGCAATAATGCCTTATCCGGGTAATTTTATGGAATATGAGAGCAAAGGAGGGAGTATTAGTTACGTATTTAACGTAGATGAATATTTTGATTATAAGTTAATTGTTGGTAAAATAATGAATAGTGCTTATGGAAGTGCAAAGGTTTGGATCGATGAAACATTAATCGGGGATTTAAATTGTACAGGTGAGTTCAATATTACCGTTCCGGCAGAACAAGAATTTTATCTTCCGTTACTTTCGAAGGGAGATCATTCTTTTACATTGAAATTTAAGAAGGAGGCTACAATAGGCATTGAAAACATGTCCCTGATTAAAATTCCGATAAAAATCAAGGAAATTTTAATATCTCAGTCCTTCCCTGGTTTTATAGGAGAAAGAGGTGTAAATAGTTATCTCCATGAGAATGATAGAATTATTTGGAAAAAAGCAGAAGTATCTGAGGATGCTATTGTGAAATTGGACTCCCATCTGGAACCAAAAGAAAATTGTCATGCATTTGCTAAAACCGAATTGATCTGCAAAAAAGAAATAAAAACCAATCTGCGATTTGGCCATAATGATGGTGCTTTTATCTGGCTCAATGGAGAGCTTATTTATGAGTATACGGATGTTAATTCGTTTAAGTACAATGAATTTACAGTTCCAGTTGTTTTAAAAAAAGGCAAGAATGAACTGGTCATGATGATTATGCAGGCCGAAGGTAAATGGTTATTTAATCTGAATTTGGATTCTTATCAATTTGAAAATAGGACTTCTGGGTTTCAACTCAATAAATAATCTGGCAACCACCTCCCTCTCCTTCGTCGAGTACTCCCCGCCTGAACGCACGGGCAGGCTCCTTGAAAAAAAGGAGGAGAATTAGTTAATAGTTTAAATGCTTGACAATTAAAAGAAAGTCCCCTCCTTTTTTTCAAGGAGGGGTGGCTCCATTGGAAATGGAGACGGGGTGGTTTTTTAACACCAAAAAATTTCGATATTAAAAAATTCTATCTAATCCAAAGTTGTCATTTCAAATTCCAAAACACCACCCTGTAATATCTCCTCATAAGTAATGTAGTTTCTGTCAAGGTCTTTTCCATTCAATTTTTTTGATTTAATATAGAAATTCTTATCAGATACATTATTTGCTATTACAGTAAATTTATTTCCACTTGGCAATGTCATTTCCACCTTTTCAAATTGTGGCGAACCAATATAATATCTTCCGTCGAGTGGATTTACAGGATAAAAGCCAATAGTGCTGAATACATACCAGGCCGACATCTGTCCGCAATCATCATTTCCACACAATCCATCAGGGGTATCTGTATATAGCGAATCGATGATCTTGTCCACCCAAAATTGTGTTTTTAACTCTTTTCCGATAAAATCATATAAATAACCCACATGATGACTCGGTTCGTTACCGTGGGCATATTGACCTATTCTTCCCACTATATCCTCTGTATCTTCACCCAAAACCTCTGAAGTTTGTGTAAATAAAGAGTCCATCATCATTTCGAAATCATCATTGCCACCCATCAACTCAATGAGGGCACCTGTGTCATGAGGAACAAAAAATGAATACTGCCAGGCATTGGCTTCTGTATAATGGGGATTTCCATATTGGCCAAATCTTGGATGGAAGGGTTCGTACCAGCTTCCATCACTGTTCTTCCCTCTCATCAATCTATAATCAGGATCAAAAACATTTCTGTAATATTCGGATCTTTTCATATATTCCTGATAGATTTCATTTTGCCCTAAATGCTTTGCTACCTGAGCTATACACCAATCATCATAGCTAAACTCCAGCGTTTTAGAAACAGTTGCATCTTCATTAAAATCGGTTGGTACAAATTGATACTTTAGATATAGTCCCAGACCTTTTCTATCATGGTTAGAAGCATCGATCATGGCTTTAAGTGCTAATTCTTGGTCAAAATTTCCAATTCCTTTTAGAATAGCGTCGGCAATAACCGGTACAGAATGATAGCCAATCATAGATCCCCCTTCATTTCCTGCGATCTCCCAGTAGGGGAGTATCCCGGTTTGTTTGTATTGTGCCAGCATTGAATTTACTATGTCAGAATAAAGATCCGGTTCCATAATTGCCAGAAATGGTTTTAGAGCACGAAATGTATCCCATAGAGAAAATACAGTATATTGATTATATCCCTTGGCATTTTCCATATTGTTATTAAAACCTTTATAGTTGCCATTTACATCCGAAAAACGATTAGGAGTGAGATAGGAATGATAAAGTGCCGTATAAAAAATACGTTTTTGCTCTTCGTTATCTGAACTAACTTTAATTTTTGAAAATACCTCATTCCATTTAGATCGGGTATCGCTCTTCACTTTTTCAAAATCCCAATTGTATTTTTCTACCGTTTTTAGATCGGCTAAAGCACCTTCGATATTACCTGAGGAAATTCCCACTTTAAAGTATATTGTATTTGTGTTTTTGCCATCAAAAGTGAATACAGCTTGAATACCTTTTCCTTCGATACCATTATTGGCTTTTTTTTTCTTTATATTAAAAGCTCTGAATTTCGTTGGAGCATCCTTAAATTCTAAGGCAAAGAATACCTTTTGGTGATCGGCCCACCCTTCTGAAAAACGATAACCCACAAATTGGGTAGGAGACTTCTGTTCTAAATAAGTCTTTACCGGTCTTCCTCTGTTAATAGCAAAACCCAGATTTAGAATGACATTCAATTCTCCTTTTGGTTCGTTAAAAGTGTATTTGTGAAATCCAACAAACTCTGTTGTGGTTAGTTCAACATCGATATCATCGTCCAGCAGCTTTACAAAATAATATCCGGGAGATGCCTTTTCTTGCTCATGAGAAAACTTAGAACGGTATTTCAGCAGTAAGTTATTTTTAAAAACCTCACCCTTTTCCGGGTCATAATATTCACTGATATCAAGTCCTGTTTCCTCACTATAGGATTTGATAAATTCTTCCGGTTGGGTAAAATAAATTTCCGCAATTTCCTTGGTCGTTGGCATAAAGGAAATGTCTGCAAAATCGCCTGCCCCCGTACCACTGAGATGGGTATGGCTAAAACCCGAGATCATATCTTCAGGATAAAAATAACCGGAGCAGTAATAAGGACCACTTTTTCCATTGTCAGGACTTAATTGGACCATTCCAAAGGGATAGGTCGCTCCGGGATAAGTGTTCCCATGACCGTCCAATTTGCTTCCACTGGTACCAATAAAAGGATTGACGTATTGTGAAAGATCGGTTTCTTGTTTTTTTGTACAGCTGGTAATTGTAAAAACAATTGTAAATAAATTGATTGCTGCTAGTCGTATTTTTTTTTCCATTTTCATTTTTGTTAATTCCGGGGGTGACTTTAAGTCACCCCCGGAGTAAGAAAGGCTAATAGAACAACATATCTCCAGGAATTACCTGTCGTGATATATTCGAACCCTCGATCTGAACCTGCAACGACTGACTTCCTCCGCCATCAAAATATTGCACTCTGATAGGATGTAATCCAGGTTTGAGATTGATGCGTCCAGTTCGCTCAGTATCCCCATGAACCCCGTCATTGTCAACTATTAAAATATCATTGATCAATAATTTGCTTCCATCATTTGAACTGACATAAAAAGTGTAATCATCTTCTTGTTCAATTTTAATGAATCCAATAAATTCTACAGAGAAATTAGCAACTCTTCTTTCAATATTCTCTAAATTAAAATCATTGAGTTGGCCAGTCCTGATTTCTGATAAAAAAGTAAAATCAGGTACCTTACTCCACATTCCTTCATAATAATGAGATTCTATACCCTTTGCGTACTTACGATCTTTTCTATCATTTTTTTTCTTTTTAATGATATAATAATGTCGTTGTAATACCTCACTTGCTATCAACTCATCCTTAAAGGATTTTGCTGTAAGGACTGTGTTTTTTTTCAATAATAAAGGTTCAGTATAAAGATGTGAAGACCTGTTAGGTTTAGTTCCGTCAAGAGTGTATCGAATTTCAGCATCTTCCGTCTTTGTAGAAATAGAAACAGAAATTGGTTTGTTCATACTAATTGAATCTAAAGAACCAAAAACAAGGGCTTCCACTTGTTTCATTTTCCAATATACCTTTTGAGGAGGTCCTACAGACTCGATTAGTTTAAAGTCTTGGAATAATCCATAATCAATAAGATCATATTTATTCCCTGAAGGAATATTCTTATTGGCAGAAGCAAACGATACAGGCCAGGCCGTACCATGAACCGGTCCAATATGGTGGGGTCCAAGCAAATTTTTCAATGTCCCTGAGATCACTACAGAAATCTCATTATCTCCCACTTGAATCTGATCTGTAATGTCTAACTCATTTGGTGACCATGCAATGATGCCTGCTGATTCATTATTAACGATTACCTCAGAAACACTTCCATACCAGTCAAACAGTTTTACAATATAACGCGTATCCTTATCTTTAGATTTGAGATTGTAAGTTTTTGTGTATGAAACATCTTTAGAATAAAATGGATATCCCTGCTCTTTCCAACTTCCCAGTTCAAGAGTATTTGGAGGAACAAGTTTCCATCCTTTTTTTTGAGATATCAAGCTGAAATTACCTAATAAATAAATCGCTTCTACTTCGGAATAGACTGTCATTTCCGCAGCGACAAGTTGTATTTTATTTATACCTTTACTTATATGACTACCGATGTTATAAACACCGAATTTTCGGTCTAACCAATATTTCGATGGATCTTTTGAAACCTTTATACCATTGATGGATACCTGCCATAGATCTGGTCGCTCAATTATAACTTGAAGTGAATTAGCATCCAATTCTTTATCTACAGAGAACGAATAGCTCACTTCAAAACCCGGTTTTCCTGCAAAGTCATTTCGATCAACTATCTCATTTTTGTATTGTACAGCGCTACTCCATGGATTTCCATCGAAACCATAGTGTTTAAAAATTTTATCTGCGGCCTGAAAATAGTAAATATCGCATTCTACTTTTCCATCAAGAACAATATCGCAATAATCAAGAGTTAGAACATTCAGATCCGTTTTTTGGATCACTAGCTCACTGGACGAACTAATAATTTTAGCTTTTCCGATCGCCTTATGATCAATATCTTTTGAGGGTTCATTGCTAATGCTAAGTAGTAAGCTTCCGGACGGGGGCAGATCAAAATTAATTTCTAATTTGTCACCTTTTTTGTTGCTGGAATAGGATTTAATTTCTCCATTGGTTAGATCCAATTCTTTTATTGATTTTCCCTCGGTTATAAAATTTCCGTTGGACCATTCATTTAAACTGGTATTTACTAAGAAAACCAATTGTCCGTCTTCCAGATCACGTCGGTGATGAAATAACTTTCCCTTGATCATTTCAGGCTCTTGGAACTGAATGGATTTGGAAACCAGCGTATTATAAGTCTGTTGCTCAGATAAGGAATTTGCTTCTATCCATTGATTTGAGTACTTTTTTACAATGGTTTTTAATTCATCTTTTTCGACCCCATCCACATAGCCGGGTATTCCATTGAATGAAATAACTTTTCCACCATTTTTTAAATAGGCTTTGATGAGCTGAAAGGTGGTTTTATCCAGATTCTCCAGAGTTGGAGGAATAATAACAATATCATACGATCGTTCTCCTACAACAAAATTATTACCATCAATAAGACCAATATCTTTAACGATGTTTTCCGATGCCAGATCATATTCTATTTGATTTTGTTCCAGATCAAAAACGAACTTCTGAAATTCGGGACCTAATTCAGAGAATTTGTTGTTAGACGTTCTTGCAGAGAAATACATCCAGGCCGTAGTAGTAGGTTCAATAACTAAAATATTATTTACTTGTTTTCCCGAAGTAAGCGCAAGTGATAATCTGGCAAAATAATCGCCCTGCTCTTTATAATTTTTCCACCAGGGTTCGTGATAAGAAAAGGATTGAGGATGATCTCTTTTTCGAGCTCCTTCCAGGGTTGTATAAGAAAGGTGTTGATTCAGGAAATTTACTCCAAGCACATACTGCCAATCTCCAATTCTTTTCATATCCTCAAAACGCAAGTCCCAGCCCCCGGCACCATAGGTTTCACTCAAAGCACGGGTTTTACCCATTTGATTAACAACGCTACTCAATTCTTTAACTGCTCTTACATTTCCGAATTGGGCATTGACATCTTCACTGTATTGATTCATCAAAATATCAATAGCCGGTATCTGATGCCAGGCATACATTGCCATATTATCTCCACCATGAACCGGGTTTGGCCATCCGTGTTCCCAGTAATGACCTGTCCAATTCAAATTATTTTTTTCTGCGTAATTATAATAGGGTTTGCTCCAACGTTCAATGAACAATTCTAGTAAGGTGGTGAAATAATTATGCCTTACACGCTTCCAATCCCCTGTTTCAAAGGTAAGAGATGGTAGATTTGTTTTAAGGTCATAGCCCCAACGCTCTTTAAAATCTTTGAATAATGATGGCGTCCATCTGAGATCTCCGGACGATGATATATTTGGTTCATCTGTAAAAATTCCCGGTACGGTTTTACCAAATTCACTTCCTATTGCTTTCTCATAACCGGTCATTGTTACTTCTAAGAATTTCTCGGTAACACCTTCATAGAGCAGATCAACATAAGAATAACCCCCATTCCAAGGCGAATTTTTGTAGTAACTCTTTTTATAGAGATAGAAGTCCCCACTTTTATTTTTTTCTTCATCCAATTTATCGGTAATGTCTATGAATTTTGAATCCTGCCTTTTTAAGATCAAGAAAAAAACATTCGCATTCTCCGGTAATTTTTCAACTTTTTGAAGGATTAATCCCTGGCCTTGATTATAAGATTCCGGCATTTCTGCAGGAACATGACCACCGGCAAATCCGGAAGGGTAGGAATTTTCATCATAAAGCCAAATTTCCATCCCCAACTCTTTGCCTTTTTCTACGGTGTATTTACAAAGTGAGAACCATTCTTCTGATAAATATTCGGTGATCAAACCCGGACGTGGATGAATAAATACGCCACCCATACCACCTGCTTTAAAATCTTTGAGTTGTTGGTCGATCTGTGCTTCTGTCATATCATCATTCCATACCCATAATGGTGATGACCTATAATGATTTGGAGGATCTTTAAATAAAGAGTTCAGTTCTTTAATAGAGTTTGTATGGCCTTCTTTTTCACTGCTGTAGTTATTCTCCAAATTACAACTAAGAATTAATAGTAATAAAACATACCCAAGTATAAGTTTCTTATTCATAAATTTTATTCATTTTTTAATTATTATTCAATCTTATGGAAATTCTATAATAAGTATACCACCTTATATGAACTCTTTAAGTGACGCAGCCTTTGTTAGTTATTTTATTTACCATATAAAAATTTTAATCCCTTTGTCATAGTGGAAGGAATAGCTGTATAATGATCTTCACCAAAAATAATAACACTCTCCAGTTGCAAATCAGATGATTTTTTCTTTATCAGTGATTCTCTTATATCTTCAAATGCTTTTAACTGATCACCCTCTTCTTCTACAGCAAGAAAGATGGATTTTATAGATGATATTTTTTCAGGTTTCATTTTTACAAGTTCTTTTGAAAGCAGATAATCATCATACATTAAATAAGGGCTTCCTATTAAATATTTTTTAAATAGATCAGGCTCATTTAACAATATATAAGTACCAAACAAACCGCCTAATGAATACCCGGAATAACCTCTTTTTTCAACATCAGAAGGGTACCTGGTTTCAACAGAAGGGATTAGTTCATTTTTAATAAAGGAAAGAAATTGTTTTGCACCACCACTCAGTTTGTGTTTTTCAGGTAAATTAGTGGGAGTTAAGTCTATACGTCTGTTGCTATTCCAATCTTTTGCACTGACACTGCTCTTGCGTTGAATTCCAACTATTATTATTGGTTCTATATTATTGGATATGGCTAATATCTCATAAATGGGGATTGTAATATGTGAGGCAAACCACCAATCCGTAATGTAGATAATTGGATACTTTTTTGTTGAATCGTAACTATTAGGAAGTACAACTTCTATATTAAAAGCTTCATTATTCATTATTTCGGAAATAATTTCAAATTTTTCTTTTTGGTATTGACCATAAAAAGGAATGGCACTTAAAAATAATAGAACCCCAGTCAAAAGTTTTAGTTTTTTTTTCATTTTAATCGCGTTTTAATATTACATGATAATTTAGTAAATTATTTATTTTCAGTTCTTAATTTTTTATGATCCATATTTCAGCAACCTGAGATCCCCGCTCCCCTTCCCCGCAGGTCCATTTGAATTTTACATTTCCATCCAAAAGAGCTTCGGTTGGTACTGCGAATTCATATATGGGCTGTATTCCTGTTTTAATATAGTCATGAACAGGAATATCATCAGCAACCATCTTTATTTTGGAAGGGAAACGACCCGTATAGGCAACTCTTACAGTATAACTGGCTTTTGGGTCGAGGTTGTCGTATACAATTTCTAAAGGTTGGTCGTAAAGTGTTGTAACCTGATTCATCCACGAAAGTGGTGTGGATTGGCCATCAAATCCTTTTGCTGTAATATCGTGCACCCACTCTTCTCCCCGCAAACCAACGCCAAAACTGACTCTTGGAGATAAAAGGCTGCCGGGATCTTCTGAACGATCTATTCGTGATACGACTCTTCCCCAACTCCTTGGTGATCCAAAATTGTCGTAGAAACCACTTGGTCCCGGATTGTTCCTTTGAAGCATAGCATCAATTTTTTGTAATCGCTCCTCTTCACTGAAAATTTTCTCTATTGCTGTGAGTTGATCTAAGATCCACATTGCATCGTTCAGAGGGAGGTCAATATTATCCATAAATGTGCCTCGGCCCTCCATTCCCTTGTGTTTTTTAACAGTTAATTGAGCTCCGATGCTTTCGAACAATGCATCGGCCAATTGATAGCAACGCTCTTTCCATTCCATCATAATTGGGTTTTCCTGCGCTTTCGATAAGGTTAGTCTCGCTTCTGCAATAGTATTTTGCGAACCCTTGCTTTTGGTTCTTGATAAAATTTCGCGGGTCATTTGTTCTAATTCAGTTTCATAAATTAACCTCCGGTATTGATAAGCATCGAAATAAGCCCTGAGTAACCCCATCTGAAAACGAAAATTATTGTGAACCTCATCCGAGGCAATTTCTTCAACATTTTGCCATTGTTGAAGTGTTCTTAACACAGCATCATTGGAAATCAACGGACCTTGGATATTTTTCTCCAAAGCAATAATTCCCTGAGAAATGTCTTCCGTATAATCCGGGCCAATGAA
>DAOUPU010000243.1 GCA_030625995.1 Flavobacteriaceae bacterium | reverse complement strand
TGATGTTAATTTTTTCCTTGCTCAATATTTTGTGAATTATAATATGGACGATGGGTGGTATTTAGTATCTGCACCAATAATAACATCTAACTGGGAGGCTTCATCAGGTAATCAATGGATCGTTCCTTTTGGCGCCGGTGCGGGAAAGATATTTCGTATTGGCAAACAACCTATAAATTTTAATATGCAAGCTTTTTATAATGCAATAAAACCGGATTTTGGACCTGATTGGCAATTTAGATTTCAACTTCAATTTATGTTTCCTAAATAATTTTTTAACTATAAAAACCCTAAATTATACATTATGAATAAATCACTTTTAATTATATGCATTGTCTTGATCGCCTTCATAGGCTGTAGTGACACAAAAGTTCAAGAACAAAATATTGAACATGCGGAAGATCATTACCACGCAAAAGGGAAAGCTCCATCAGAGCACACAATAAAAATATTAGAAGCTGCTAAGGCTGTTTTACCTTTCGATGATACACGTGATTTTGACGAAGCTAATAAAGGATTTATAGCTGGTCCATTATCACCAAAAATTATGGCTGATGCAGGTCATTTGGCCTGGGATCATGAAGCATATAATTTTATCGATGAAAAAGATGAATACAGCACCATTCACCCTTCAACATTGCGTCAATCGAAACTGGTCAATCGCACTGGTCTCTTTGCGGTGGTACCTGATAAAATATACCAGGTGCGTAATTTCGACCTCTCCAACTGTACTTTTGTTCGTGGTAAAACAGGGTGGATTGTATTCGATCCATGCATGTCTGTTGAATCTGCCCGGGTATCAAAAGAGTTGTTGGATGCAAACCTGGGAGAAATCCCTGTTTCGGCAGTTGTTTATTCACATAACCATGCAGATCATTTTGGTGGTGTGCGCGCATTTGCAGACGAAGAAGCTATTAAATCAGGGAAAGTGGAAATAATAGCCCCGGTTGATTTTATGGAAGAAGCCATTGCAGAGAATGTATATGCAGGTGCAGCCATGAACCGTCGTGGGCAATACCAATATGGATTATTGTTAGAAATAGATCCTTATGGACATGTAGGTCAGGGTTTGGGCCAAAATGTGTCTAAAGGTTTTGTGTCTTTATTAGTACCAACAAAATATATAACAGAAGATATTGAAGAATATACCGTTGATGGAATTAAAATGGTATTTCAGAACACTCCGGGTGCGGAAGCTCCTGCAGAAATGAATACCTATATACCTGAAATGAAAGCCCTTTGGATGGCAGAGAACGTTACCGGTGTTTTCCACAATATTTATACCCTTCGTGGTGCGCCTGTTCGAGATGCGCTTGCCTGGTCGAATTACATTAACCATTCCTTATACTTATTTGGTTCTGAAACGGAAGTTATGTTTGCATCACATCATTGGCCACGCTGGGGCACTGAACGGGTACAAGAAGTTCTAAGAGGTCAGAGGGATTTATATGCCAATATTAATAACCAAACTTTACACCTTGCTAATCAGGGCGTAACCATTAATGAAATACATAATGAGTATAAAACTCCTAAAAGCATCAGTGATCAATGGTATAACAGGGGATATCATGGTTCTACGGAGAATAACAGCCGCGGTGTTATCAATTATTACATCGGTCACTGGGATGCAAACCCCACTACTCTAATTCCTCTTTCACCTTCTGAATCAGCCCCTCTGTATGTTGAAATGATGGGAGGCGCTAAGCCAATCATAAAAAAAGGAGTTGAACTTTTTAATGAGGGCAAATACAAGGAGGCTACAGAGATATTAAATAAACTCGTTTATGCAGAACCAAAAAACCAGGAGGCCAAAGATCTACTGGCAGATTGTTTTGAACAATTGGGCTATCAGCAGGAAAACCCAGGGCTTCGGAATAGTTTCTTAAATGGAGCTTACGAGCTGCGTTCAGGTATGTCGCAGGAGCTTTCTGCATCAACATTCTCACTCGATTTGGCGAAAGCAATGTCTACGGGCTTATTCTTCGAAGCTGTTGCTATTATGGTGGATAGTAAAAAAGCAGAGGGTATGAAATTTACGATTAACCTTATTACACCGGAAAATGGCGAAAAATTTGTTATTGAAATGAGTAATGCTACCTTAACCAATATTGAAGGTTATCAGGCTAAAGATGCTGATTTATCGCTGACTATATCTCGTATGGGGCTTGCTCTGGCAATGACTGGCAAGAAAACCATAAAAGATCAGATTGCCGATGGTGATGCTAAAGCGGAAGGGAATGTAGATGTCCTTACACAGTTAGCTTCTACCTTAGTGCATTTCTCAAATGATTTTGAAATTTTACCTGGTACAAAGGCTACCGCTAAGGAAATGGATTCAGAAGATTTTGAAGTTGATTTTTATGAGAACGGTCATGAATAGAAATTATATTTATTAGTATAGTTATTAATGGTGCTTGTTTCGACAGGCACCATTTAAATAATTATCCGGATTTTGTTCATCAAATTCCATTATTAGGAAACCACATGAAAAAATTACTTGTCATATGTTATCTTGTATTTTCAATACCTCATATTGAATTCAGATTGGCACTATAAAAGTGAGTTGAACTACGTCAATGTAAAAGTTATATTTGATGTTTATAATTAATACAAACCCTTTCTTTTCATATCAACAAAAAATACTTCAATGCCAATAGAATATTATTTTATAAGTGATCTGCATATTGGTGGAGATGAGGCATTAGGAATATGCGAATTTGAAAATGAGTTAACCACTTTTCTTCAGCATATTTCTTCTCAACCTAATGATATAGAACTTATTATAATTGGCGATGCTTTTGGTCTGTGGGAGTTTACTCAGGTAGCAGGCAAAGAAAAAATAGAGACATTGTTTGCTCAGTTTCCAAGAATATTTAAAGCCTTTCGCTCTGCAGGAGAAAAAATAAAAATTACAATTCTTCCGGGTAATCATGACTATGAGATTGCATGCTATACAGAATTTGTAGAATTGTTTAAAGATTACAATATCTGCGTTGAGCAAACACCAGCTATCACCAGAAAAATAGGAGATAAATCCCTATGGATAGAACATGGAAATCAGTACGATGAAGTAAATCGTATGCCAGATTTTGGAAACCCATATGCCCTGCCAATAGGATATTTTATAACAAAAAATACAGTTGCGAAAGCCGGCATGCTTTCCCGAAAAGGAAGACATAATTGGTTGAAAGATATTCAATCGGTTTATCCTACAGAATTGATTCCTGATTGGATCATGTCGAACTATTTTTACAGAGAAATGAGCCCGGTATTAAG
>DAOUPU010000012.1 GCA_030625995.1 Flavobacteriaceae bacterium | reverse complement strand
TCCTACTACAATACCTCTTTTATAGCCAATTTTACTTACTACCATGCTCGCCGGAATCGCCATGACAAAATATGCACCAAAAGAACTGAACTGAATCAACATGGTTTCGGTATAACTCATGTCAAACAATTTTTTAAAATGTGGGATCAGAATATCATTGAGAGATACAATTGCTCCCCACATAAAAAATAATGATGTCATTAGAGCAAATGCTCCTCTGTATTTGTTTCTTTTAATAGTTTGTTCCATTTTTGATTTTTAGTTTTCTCAATAGTTTTTAATACTTATTTTTATTAAACCTATAATTTATAAACATAATACTTTTTAACTTATATACACAAGTAATGTTTTTAATTTAAACTTGCACCTATCTCATCCCAATCCAGATCAAGAACAAATATCTGCATAAACTCTTTTTTCGACCCTTCTTTAAATTCCTTCACCGGCATTACTATATTATATGCTAACATGTTGCCATCCGGAGAAACAACCAAACTACCACGTTCCAGATCATCATTGGTTATAGGTATCACTTTTCCAAAATTCTTATCATTACGAACGTAGCTTGCAAAAATATTTCCATTACTTATAGAAAATACCCAATCGTCGGTAATATGCCACCTGATATTTGAAGCATCACTTTTATATTTTGTGATTTGTTTTGGTTCTTTTTCTGGATCTTCACTACGATCGGAACCGTCAGTGGCAATTACAAAAACTTGTTTTATACCAAACTCATCTTTCGATAAATAAGCAATTCTTTTTCCATTATAGGAACCTCTTACAATACCATCATCGTTTTTACCATGGGTTAATCTTCTAATGTTAATACCTTTTGGAGGCGTTGGATAGTTGTCTTTATCACCTGATATAGTTGTTGTTATATCAACATTTTCTGGAATTTCAGCAACAAAAAGAGAGGTTTCGTAATCAATTCCGTTCTCCGCACGTACCTTTCCTATAAAAGCTCTTTTGTTTCCATTTTTATCCACCCATGAATCACTGTATGCCTTTTCGATCTCGCCCGGTTTGGATTCTCCTTTTTTTGCCGGTTTTAATAATAAAGTAAAATAATGAGTATATCCTTCCGGTGAATTTTCATTTGCTTCCATATAACCTATCGTCCGGTCAAAATCTTTTTGCAAATAATCATCATAGGTAAAACCAATTCTATTACCATCCCGGGAATATTCATGTCGGTGGGTTCCTCCTCTTTGAGCTCCGGGGGTAGTTGGCCCATCAATCGATGCATCACGCATATCGATATTTGTTAATTTTCCTTTTCCATCGGCACTAACTACTTTTCCTGTTCGATTTCTAATATCATAATAGCCTCTTTCTTCCACCTCATCCAGAAATGGTCCATGTATAAAAATTACCTTATCTTCTTTTGGATGATAAGAGACGGCTGCAACACCGGGAGCAGCATTTTCACCGGTTACCGATGGTGGCTCCCAAAGAACAGTTATCTCTCCTGTTTCGATTTCTACTTTTTCAATGGATTTACAATTTGCTAAATTATTGTTATACACAGTTCCTCTAGTGTCATAACATAAAAAATTCCCGTCGGGAGAGAAGTTATCGTTATTATCTAAAGCATGCGTTTTATCTTCATAGGTGATCTGCTTTTCTTTCATAGAAATTTCATTACTATTCTCTTGAACAATCGTTTTCTTACAACTTGAGGTAAACGTACAAACGCCTATCAAAAGCATTGCCATGGTTAATCCTTGGTTTCTAAAATTATTTTTCATTCGATAAATTGAATTGAGCTTAATTTTTTAATAATAAGTTTTTAAAAAAAGGTTTCTTCAGCCATGATACAGAGTGCGTGATAAATTGGCAAATGAAACTCCTGAACATCCGGAGTACAGGTAGATGGAACACGGATGGCAATATCACAATATTCTTTCATTTTTCCTCCTTTTTTACCAACAAGGGCAATCACTTTCAATCCTTTTGCTTTTGCTGCAATACATGCATCAACCACATTTTGGGAATTCCCTGAAGTGCTGATTCCCAATAAGACATCCCCTTTCCTACCATAACCCATAACTTGTTGCGCAAAAATAAAATCGCCGCCTATATCATTGGATACCGCTGAAATTAATGCTCCATGTGCATTTAAAGAAATGGCTGCCAAACCTTTTTCCAATTTCATTGCCATCAACGAGCCTCGTTCTTCATCAACAGATTTAAGGCTTTCTTTAAAATCATCGTCTAATGGACGTTTTTTTGAAAAACTCTTCATTAACTCTCCCACAATATGGTCGGAATCAGAACAGCTTCCGCCATTACCACAGGTTAAAAGTTGCCCGGAATTCTTATAACTTTCAATGATCAATTCACCTGCTTCTTTAATATCATTTTTACAACCCTCTAAAGGTGGGTATCTTTCGATTAACTTTTCTAAAATTTGTTCCGTATTCATAATTATAAATTTATTTTGATTCTACTGTTATTTTAGTGGAATATTTATTTTTATGTCCTTATGCCGGACTGGCATTTCATTTTTTTCTTGATAAAAAAACAAAACAAAAAAATCAAGCCTGCCGGCCGGCAGGTTCATGGTAGTGCCATTATTTTTTTCTATTTATTAATTTAGTTACTAAATTCTCTAATCAGCGCCATTCTATTAAAGCGCTGTTCAATGATTCTTCAACGCGATTTTTTGGTTTATGAAAATAGATCAAGCCATGACCCGGTAACATCATGTCCATTTCAACTTTGGCAAACCGCTTTAGGGAATCAATATAGATAGGTTTATTAAAATCAATAGATCCGTCCCAGCCAAAATCTCCGGCCAGCAAAGTGCCAATAATATCACCGCTTACAACAATATTCTTTTGCTCATGATTAAATCCGAAAGCAGTACAACCCATTGAATGACCAGGGAAGTGCATCACTTTTATTTTCACTCCTAACAGATCGAGTTCCTCCCCGTCCTTAGCAACTTGATCTATTTCACATGCCTGAAACTCCTTATGATAAAGATAACCGCAACAACGCTCGTCTCCCTTGGAAATAGCATCCGCAGTTTCTTCAATGGCAATCAATTTAATACCTCGATCTTTCAGGATATGTGCTCCTCCGGCATGATCAAGATGAGCGTGAGTAAACAAGCAATATTTAATATCCTTTGGAGACATTCCCCAGTATTC
This sequence comes from Flavobacteriaceae bacterium, assembly GCA_030625995.1. GTDB lineage: Bacteria > Bacteroidota > Bacteroidia > Flavobacteriales > Flavobacteriaceae > Lutimonas. The sequence continues at coordinate 22,722 of DAOUPU010000012.1, read as the reverse complement.
TATGTTTTCAAATATCTGATCCATGGTATCACCACATCCACAATCGAACATGATCAGTCCTTCAGAAGTTTTTAGTATATATGTGTTTCCATCATTCCATAATGCACCGAGAAGATCGAAAGTTAATCCATTTAAATCTCCACCTACCTGAAATAAATTTTTTCTTATTTGCATGACTTATTTTGTTTGATATTATATTTATTAAGTAAATCTAATTCTGATTAATGACTTAATGCTTTCCTATGTCACTAGACCGAAGTCAAAAGACCGAAGACCGAAGTTAAAAAAACCATATTAACAACTTTTTATCATCATTTAATACTTAAATTAGTTGGGATTCAAAATTTGGAGACCTCAATCAAATATAATTTAAATTTTATATAAACTAATTTATCTTATTCCTAAAAGCTATCATCATATTCATAATGTTATAAGCCGTTTCATACAATTTTTTAAATTCATATTCTGAAATATAATCTCTCCTCTTGGCTTTATGTAAACATGTAACTACTTCTGCTAAAGAGCGAATTGAATCACTCATAAATCTCTTAAATTCTGGGTTTGTTTGTCCAATCGATCCTTCTGATATATTTAATGCTACGGAATCTCCTGCCCTTCTAATTTGTGATGACAAATTATATAATTCTGTTGAAGGAAATTTATAGGCAATTGTATTGATCTCTTCTCCAAAATCCATTGCTTTCTGCCAAATAATTAAATCTTCAAATTTGAATTTCATATTTATTACTTTATTTTTCAATCTTCTTACTTCCGACTTCCGACTCCAGACTTCATTTTCAAATTGACACATTTTCAAATTATCACATTTTTTTTTCTCGCAGATGATGCTGATTATCCCAGAATTTATACGACTTGTCCTGATTTTTTTTCTCTTTTTTCTTTTGTCTTTTTTCTTTTGTTTTTTCTCTTCTATCTTTTCTCTTTCACTGCATCGCAACGCAAAGCGCAGCATAATCACCTATTTTATCTCCTAATTTTGCAGGTAAGATCTCACAAACCGCTAATGCTTCAGGAATTGCTTCTTTTTTTAAAACTTCTTCAACCAAAGATTTTAGTATCTGTTCATTTCGAGAGTAAATACTTCCAATAACGATAACTTCAGGATTTAAAATATCAATCAAAATAGCGAGGCCATTACCAAGGTATTTTGCAGATGTCTTTACTATTTCCATAGCATCCTTATCTCCTGAAATAGCGGCTTCAAAAACAGATTTTGCTGTAATTTTATCGATCATGTCAATACTTCCACAGAACTTAACTCGCTCTCCTGACTCTATCTTTTTTCGCACATAGCTTTTCCCCAACTGGGCTATTCCTCCACCGCTACAAAACCCTTCAAAAGAACCTGCTTTTCCAAATCCAACAGGACCATCCTTAGCCATTCTAATATGACCAACTTCCCCACCGAGGTCATTTGTACCCGAATAAATTTTGCCATTTAAAATAAGTCCAGCCCCCATTCCTGTACCAAAGGTTAAAAAGATCATGTTCTCGGTACCTACACCTGCCCCCATCATCCATTCGGCTATAGCACAAGCATTTGCGTCATTTTGAATTGCCACATCTACCTGAAACTCATTTTTAAAAATATCTACGATTTCAACTTCATCCCATCCGGGTAAATTCGGAGGCGATTTAATAATTCCCTTTTTTGAATCCAAAGGACCCCCGCAGCTTATCCCAATTTTAACTAATTTTTTTTGATCATAGGTTTCAAAAAGTTTGTGCGTATGCTCCTTAAACTCTTTTAATATAGCTTTATAACCTCTTTCAACTTTTGTTTCAAAAAACACTTTTTCATAGATATGAAAGTCCTTGTCCCCCAAAACAATGCTACATTTAGTTCCGCCAATGTCATAGCCCAAATAGTATTCTTGAAACTTAGATGTTTTGTTCATTAATTAATAATTAAAGCATTATATTTTGTTATATAAATAACCGAATGATGTAATGAGGCAATGATAGAATGAGACAATTATTTAATACTGGCATGATTATTACTTATTATTATAGGTTGATTTCTTAGCCTTTGACATTATTTTAACTATTTCATTTACTTCGATCAAGAGCCTTTCCAAAATCAATTTATCATTTGACAAGGATGCCTCTTTTATTACTTCCAACCAATATTCAGATTCATCGGCCTCCTCAACTACGATACATATTTTACTAAAAAATTCATTTTTCGACCTAGCCTTGCAAGCTGCCCGATAATTTGCTCCCGTTGATGTCGCTGATTTAACAAGTTGAAATGTAATAACAGATGAAGCCTTATTAACTTTCAAAGAATCACAAAACTGAATCACATCCACGACGAAACTCTTGGTTCTTTTCTTCATCTTTTCAATAAACAATTCTTTTTCTGTCATCTCTTCAATAAATTTTCTAATGTAATATCATTCTATCATTGTCTCATTCTATCATTGTCTCATTCAATCATTAATCCTTCATCCCTCAACAAACAACAGATCTACCAGTTCATCCGCCTGTGAAAAATCCGGTATAATGATCTGTGCACCTGATTTAATTAATCTCGATCTTTTTTCCCGATTTAAACCATATCTGCGTACCTCATCACTTGCAATACCAATAGCTATTCCACCTGCCTTTCTACATTCCTTAATTTCAACCGGACCGTCACCAATAACTAAAAGCTCATTTCCTTTTAATTTATTTTCCTTAATGATGTTTTCAATAACCATTTTTTTAGAATATTTACTAATATCACCCACAGAACCATAAATTCCACCATCAAAAAGATCATCATAACCCAAAGATTTTGCCTCATTAATTACATCCGCTTTATCTGTTCCACTTGCCAAATAAATTCGTACTCCTTTTTCTTTAAGGGTATGTAAGAAACCTACTGCTCCTTTCATGGTAAAGTCCTGTACCGTCAACTGACCGTTATTTAATTTAGTCATCCTCTTGTTGACCATTGTCATTAAGCCTGTATTATAAATTTCTTTATAACCAAACTTATCCAAAATAGCCTCTTTAGGCACCAAATTGAATTCATCTGCCATTTTTACAAGTCCTTCCATTTGAACAATGGTTTGAATACCCGTAGATTTATCAATAAAATCTAAAACACGAATTCGAACTTTTTCGAAAAGTGATGTGTCAGCGGTTTCGTACTGATCGCCTAAAATTGACTTTATCATTACCGGTTCCATGATATCTTCCCAACCTTCTCTTTGGGTGCTTATAGTCCCATCATGATCAAAAACAACATGCTTAATATTGCCTAATTCAGAAAGCACATTGCTATAGCATATTTCAATTTCTGTGTCTTTATAGTATTTTGCCAATCGAATATCTCCGGCCAATTCCGGACGGTAATTATAATCTGGATCTTTGCTTATAGCGAGTATTTCTTCTCCGGAGGCTGTACCGGTAGTAAACAATTTTTGAATGGTAACAGCTGAAGCAAAGTTTGCAAATTCAGCAGCTTCTGCCGGTGGAACACCTGCAGCCAAACAAAATGACAGTGCGCTTAATGAAGTGTCCCCTGCACCAACAGTGTCTATCTTTTCATTTAATTGTATCCCGGGAATCTCATTAATACCTGTTTCATCAAAGGTTACAATTCCTCTTGCGCCACAGGTCACAAAAATTGGCTTATTGTATTGCTCATATACATTTGTGCCATATCTTTTAATGTCTGCAAAAGAAATATAGTCTTGAGGCTTAACATCTACCCCATTCAAAACAGCGGTTTCTGTTTCATTTGATTTGCGATAAACATTTCTGAACCTTCCATTATAATGTCTTGAATCTAAAACAATGATCTTATCATTAAATTCTTTAAAAAGCAGATTCGCCTTCTCTATAAAATCTTCATTGGTAATTGAACCCGCAACCTGTTGATTAAAAATTAGAACATCATAAGTTTCCAAAGCAACTCTTATATTATTTAAAATTTCAAGATCTGTTTCTTTTGATCGTTTATTATTTAGTCCGAAATCTATTCGGGGATCTTCTTTTTCTCCGTATAGCTTCTTAATATAGGTATATGTATTGAAGTTATTTTTTTGAACGGTTAATGAGCCGGTATCTGCTCCATAACTTTTTAATATTGACCTTAGCTCATTACCATAAATATCATCGCCAACCACTCCAATCACTTTTATTGATTTCGGGTTTAGGGCCGCAACATTGGCAACAATATTACCTGCACCTCCCGGTGAGTAAGAGTGCTTTGCAACAGCTTCCGCTTTTAATCCTGTTTCTACCGAAACTTCAGATCCTTCAGGGTCCATATCCCAATAAACATCTAAACAAAAATCCCCGTAAACAGCAATGTTTACATTTTCAAATTTTTTGAGAATTTCTTTAACTCGATCTTGTTTCATTTTTTTCTAATTAATTTTTGACACACCCCTGCCTACCGGCAGGCAGGCTCAAGAGGGGAATTAAACATTTAATGATAATATTTTATCATCACACAGAACATAAAATCTAGATTTTTATCTATTTTTTAGTTCTACAACAATTCCATCAATTTTTTATACAGAATCGGTATTGTATGAATCTGATTTCCACCAATATAATATCCTTTTCCATTATACGCGTCAGGTACTCTAGTGACGATACTTTTTTGATCGCGGTAATAATAACCTACTCTATCTTCTTTGGTAAAATCTTCAGGATTATAGCTTCGAAGATCAAAATTTGCCGTAATGATCTTATCGGGAACATGACCTGTATTTCCTGCCATAGAAGCCGCTTTTAAAAACACTTCCGGACCGGTAACCGCAGATCCCACATTTAATATTATACCACCTTTATCGAGATTTGCAATCTGATCAGTATATATTAAAAAATCTCTTCCCGAACAGCCACCTTTGGCCCTACCATCAAAATAAGGGTGTTGGTCAATAACATCTGTCCCTATCCCTGCATGAACAGTAAAAGGAATATTATTCTCATAGCATATTGCCTGTACACTTAACTCAGGATACTTAAACTTTATAGTATCTTCTTTCAGATCAAGAAGTGTTTCTACTTCCTTTCTAAATGTTGTATCACAAATCATCTTACCAACCGCTTCTCCGTAACCGAGATCATACTTATCTCCAACGATCAAGGAAGCGTTGATATAATTGAATTCATAAGCCATACCAAATTCGCCTTTTTCCAAGGCCTGAGGTACGTACTCGCTTGTTTCGCCAATCAATCCCAGTTCGAAATCGTGAATAGAAGTAGAACCATTACCTGCAACTAATGTAAATACATTCTTTTTTATCAGCTCACCAAGCAATAAACTCAAGCCGTTCTTTATTAGATGACCACCCGTAAAAAAAATAACCGGGTTCCCATTTGCTCTGGCGGAGACAATGTCCTTTGCTAGATTTTCAATTCTATCTTCCATCTCCTTAGAGATCTCAAAACTCATGTTTTGGATTTTTTCGGGAAAGATCAAATCATCAAATTTAACTTTGTTGTTACGTCCAGCTACCGGATAGGTTTGAATCTCATTCGGATTGAAAACTTTGTATTTTCCGTTGTATTTCATTCGTCTAAATCTATTAGTTTTAATATTTCCTGTTGCAAGGTCAAGAATGGGATCTTTGTTTCTTTATGGATATTCTTCAGATCTTCATATTCTATTTTTGCTTTTTTCCTTCCCAGGGGTGTCATAACTATTTTGACACTAACCTTTCCATATGGGGTATCAAACTCTTTAATCTCGCGATCTAGCTTATTTCCGGTAACGGGATAATAACGAAGTCCGATAGTTGAAGTATGTTCAAAGATGTAATTTGATAATTGTTCTATTTTCTTTCCAGGTACAGAACAGGATAATAATATTCCCTGTCTTCCTTTTTTCATTTGTATTGGACTTATAAAAAAATCGCTGGCACCATGTTCAAATAATCCATCCTGAAAGTCATTTCCCAAATATTCATTGGACATGTCATCAATATTTGTTTCTAAAACATAGGTCCCTGTTAATTGTTCAGACTCCTTACAAATAGATAAACGCAACACATTTGGAGCCTCAAAATCTTTTGCTCCTGGCCCGTAAACTATCCTTGTTCTTGTCAAAACAGGCACATTAAAATCAGGATTTAAGTACTTTAAAATTGCAGCACCTGTTGGTGTAACCTTTTCGCCTTGTTCAAGACCCGGATAAGTTGGTATTCCTGTAAGAATATCTGCCGTAGCTGGTGCAGGAACCGGTAATTTTCCGTGTTGTGTATTAACAAAACCAAATCCTGTACATATGGAAGTTGCATAAGTTTTCTTTATATTAAGTCTATCAATCAATACGGCGCAACCAACGATATCAACAATAGAGTCAACTGCACTAACTTCATGAAAATGAATTTTTCCCAGTGGAATATTATGTATTTTACTTTCCGACTTTCCGATAATTTGAAAAATATCTTTTGCTATCTTCTTTGCATTGTCAGGAATAGAAGCATCCTCAATAATTTTATTGACCTCGCTCAAATGGCGATGATTATGATGGTTTTCTATTTGTTCATTTAAATCGATAACACTCACATGTTTACAAACAATACCATTTTTGTTTACATCTTTGATCTTTATTTTGGCATCATTTAGTCCGAGGTTTTGCGGAAGGTCTTCTAAGTCATCATATGCATCTGTCAATCCCGACAATGCTCCCAAGAACATGTCACCTGATAGGCCCGAAAAAGCCTCTATATAAATTACACACATATTATTGTTGATCTGGTATTTGCATCATATTAATTATGATATCATTGATGTCTGTATTATCAATGGTAGATTGAAAATATTCCTGCCCTACTCCCAGTACTTTTACAGGGACTTTGCTTGCGGTGTGACCTTCCGTTGACCATGCAACGCCTGCTTTTGTATTTAGAATTGTAATAACTCTCAGTGTAAATGGTTTATCAGAATATTGATCTAAATAGTCCCGATCAGGGTTTATTTCTCTTAAGGCAACAAACTCGTTCTCATAGGCGTCAAATAACCATTTTGTTTCGGCTTCATTCAGTTCCATGCCTTTTTCTTTATCTCCCAGACCAAAATTTATTTTTACAGAATCCAGAACCTCTTCAAAGGGTATTTTTCTATCAAGATCTTTCAATTCAGTTAAACTTCGTTCAAACTCCTGAGCAGATTTTTTTTGATATTGAAGTATATTTAAATTTAGTCCGTTGCTGTTGTTTCCCAATGCAAGGCCTCCTGTTTCATGATCTGCTGTTACAATGATCAATGTTTCTTCTTTGTGGTCAATATAGAATTTAATGGCTTCTTTAATAGCATCATCAAATGCCATTGTTTCATAAATTGCAGTGGCGAGATCGTTTGAATGCAAGGCCCAATCTATTTTACCACCTTCAACCATCATAAAAAATCCCTTGTCATTATCTAAGATCTCAATACCTTTTTTGGTAAAATAGGCAAGAGACATACCTTCCGGATGCTTATCAATTTCCCAATAAAATTCTTTTCCTGAATAAGTTCCAGGACTTACAGCAACAATTTTAGTGTCTCCTTTTTTTAATTTTTTGATGTCTTTTTCTGTAGTTAGGTATTTATAACCGAATTTATCCAATGTATGCGCAATACTATTTACCTCATTTTTCGATCCTATATTGTGTACTCCGCCACCGCCAAAGAAGTCAAAATTACTTAAGGGTATTTGCAAAGCTATTTCATCATATTCATTTCGGCTTTTCTGATGGGCATAGAAACTTGCCGGAGTTGCATGGTCAATAGTTACACTCGATAAAATTCCAATTTTAAATCCTTCTTTTTTAGCCTTTTCAGCCAATGTTATATAATTTATAGTTAAGGTAGTATCCATGCTTACCACATGATTATTGGTTTTATAACCTGTTGCCATTGCGGTAGCCCCTGCTGAAGAATCAGTTATTAAACTATTTGCTGATGTTGTTGTCATAAAAGACTGGACGGGAAATTGGCTGAATGATAAAGGCTCATAAACCATTTGATCGTTCAAAGAGGCATTATACAATTCGGTTGCATAGATTATGTTGTCTCCCATACCGTCCCCAATAAAAAGAAAGACGTATTTAGCTGTATTTTGTGCATAGCTAATGCTAATTGCGAACAAAAAAACAGTTATAATTATGGTATTTATTTTTTTCATGATATTTTAAAATGAGAGATTCTACTGTTATTTTAACGGAATATATCTTTTTATGTCCTTATGCCGGACAGGCATTTCTTTTTTTTCTTGATAAAAAAAACTTACTAATTTGACATACCTCTACACCCCTTTCAAAAGGCGAAAATCGAAATTCTATTTTAATTATATAACTTTCATTACTATTCGAAACAAGCCTTATATATATTTCTACTTTTTCTTGATTAAATTCAATATTCTCAAGGCCGACATAGCCGCGCCATATCCATTATTGATATTGACCACTGTAATTCCGTTGGCACAGCTTGACAGCATAGAATTCAAGGCAACCTGTCCACCTGAAGCAACACCATAACCAACATCCGCAGGAACCGCAATGATCGGTTGTTGTAAAAGTCCACCAACCACCGTTGGCAATGCTCCTTCGAAACCAGCGATAACGATCAAAACTTTATAAGATCTTAACTCCTCCACTTTATTTAGTAACCTGTGCACTCCGGCCACTCCAACATCTGTAACTCTGCCCGCCTTAATTCCCATAAAGCTTAGCGTATAGAAAACCTCGTTAACCACATGAATATCAGAGGTTCCAGCCGATAAGATAGCCACTTCACTTTGGCCTTTGATTTCTTTGAGTGGATGAAGAATAAAAACACCTGAGGGCTTATCATAAAATGCTTCCGGATATTTCTCTATCAAAACCAATGCTTTATCCTGCTGGAGTTTAGTTACTAGGGCATTTTTTCCTCTGGCAATGAAGCTCTCTAATATTTTTAATATATCCTCAACAGATTTCCTTGCTCCATAAATTACTTCCGGGAACCCGATCCGTTTTTCTCTATCATGATCAATATTATGATTCGTCATTATTTAAATTGGTTCTACTGTTATTTTAATGAAATATTTTTTTTATGTCCTTATGCCGGACAGGCATTTCATTTTTTTCTTGATAAAAAAATGAAACAAACCCGCCTGCCGGCGAGGCAGGAAAATCAAGCCCGCCTGCCGGCGTGGCAGGGCTTCCAATAATTTAATAACCTAAATTTCATAAAAGCTAAGTGCAGCCGAGTGATTTTCGAGCAAGCTCTCAACCCTGCCACGCCGGCAGGCGGGTTCTCGGTTTTACTAAGCTTTTATTTTATTTAGAACATCAAATTCTTGAAGGCCACCTCTCGACAATCAAGACCACATTTATTTAGTTTCCCATTAAACCCGCCTGACCGGCCGGCAGGTTCGTGGTTGTACCTTTAAATTTAACACGTGATTTAATTTTCCTGAAACCAATCCATCTTCTTCTATAATGCATTCCTTAAATCCTAATTTTTTTAATTTCTGAAAAATAGTCTCTGAATAATCTTTTAATAAATCAAGCTGCGACAAAGGAACTTCAATTTTACAAGTACTTTCAAAATGCCTTACCCTGACATTATTAAATCCAAAACCATTCAATATATTTTCGGCTTTTTCAATTTGCCGTAATTTGTCGGCATTTACTTCTTTTCCATAAGGAATTCTGGAGCTAAGACAAGGACTTGCTGGCTTATTCCAAAATGGAATTCCAAAATATTTGGCGAGATCACGGATCTCATCTTTCCCTAAACCCAACTCTGCCAATGGTGATCTTATTTCGTTTTCATTTGCCGCCTGTGTTCCTGGTCTGTAATCTGTAAGATCATCTTTATTCGTTCCGTTTAGAATAATGAAATCAGAAACTTCATTTTGAACTTTCCTCAAGGTTTCATACAAATGGGATTTGCAAAAATAACAACGATTTGACGGGTTGCTATTGTAATTCAGATCTAATAGCTCTTTGGTATAAACCGTCTGTAATTGGATATCATTTTTTTTTGCAAAATCTATAGCCAACAGATAATCTTTATCTTTTAGACTTTCGCTTTTTGAAATTACACCAATGGTTCGATCTCTTCCCAGGTATTTTCTCGACAGAAAAAGTACGAGCGCAGAATCTATTCCCCCGGAAAAAGCAGTAATTGTTCCAGGGAATTGAGCAAACCACTTTTTTAGATCAGTAAGTAATTCTTGATTTCTGTACATGGTTAGTAAATTCCTTAATAAAAACCCAAAGTTACGATTTTAGATAGGCTTTATAAACTAAAAAAAACTCAGGCATACAAAGAAACTCAATATCTGAACAAAATGGCTGTTAAATTTTATTTCATATACATGAAATATATACCTTTTTTACTCAGGGTCTGACTTTAAGTCAGGCCCTGAGTAAAAAAAATACCCGGGGAAAACCCCGGGTAAATTTAATTAACTCAAAACTAATCTAATAGCTCAAAAAACAAACTTTGTGTCTTGTATTTACCAAGGCTCTGTAACTCCTTGTTGTAACCAGTTTTTAGACCAAGTGGCATCTATTCCGCGTCCGGGAATATCATCCGTATGGCTTGTAGCTTCAAGACTATTTAATGCATCATTATAATTTTCATTATTAATTTCATAATCAGAAGCATCATACATAAATCTTACAGGAATAACATCAGATTTTGAAAATGGACCAGGTATAAGATCGGGTGCACCAGTTCTTCTCCAGTCCATATAGGATTCCTCAGGAGATGTAAAACCGGCAATCCATTTTTGTTCCATTACTTTTTCTAAAGTATCGTCAAATGCTACACCATCATTACCCATATAATCAGCAGCCTCATCGCCAATGCCCCAGGCATCAAAAGAGGCCTTAATACCAGCAAGGTAATGTGCTTCAGCATTGGATCCCCAACCTCTTACAGCAGCTTCTGCCATTAAGAAGTGTACTTCTGCAGATGAGAATATTCTTGCTAAAAGGTATTCACCACTAACATTATTAAACTGCTCATTCATTTCAGATACATGTTGGTTAAATCCGCCTCTTTCAGCAATCGGATTCAAGTTGTAGGTATATGGATCTGTTTCCTGATTAGATACAGGGATGCCTACATAAACACTATTGGTATCGATCATAGTAAGACCATCAATCTTTCTGTCATTAAACCAGGTCTCAGGATTATAGATCTTATAACCTAAATCATCCATAGATGCAGCATTTATATAGCGTACACCATCTACAATTTCATCATCTTCTCCTGCTCCACCAGGCATCTGCCCCGGAAGTACAACCTTTATTGGCATCACAATAGGCGCAAACCAAATATGCCTTCTCGGATCATCCAATTCACCAAGCTTATTAGAAAATGTAGCACAAGGCTTAATTCTTGTAAAGTCAGAACGGGTTGTATTGATACCATTTGATGGCCATGAATCGCCCGAACTTACACCTGGAAAAGACATATTACACTCTTCATCAAGATTGCTGATTAAAGGTTTACTAAGCATTTCTGTTACACCTGCTTGCGCATAAGCAGGATCTTTATCAGATAATCTCATATAATAACGAAGTGCCAAAGAATTGGCTAATCGCATCCATTTATCTGCATCACCTCCATAAAATATATCTTGAGTGGCATTAACACCTTCATAAGCTGATTGATCTTTTGACAATAAAACAGATGCTGTTTTTAACTCGTCTATAATACTTTTATAAACAGATTCCTGAGTATCATACTTTGGGTATATATATTCACCTCCCTGAGCACCTTTTAAGGCTTCTGTATAAGGAACATCACCATAAAAGTCGGCAAGTTTTCCAAATTGCATTGCTTTTAGAACCATGGAGACACCTTGATGCCATTCCCAACCAAGTTCTACAGATCTGATATACGATAGTTGCGCATTTCTTAAAGAACTATAATATGTGGTCCACCCACTTCCTTCAGCGGTATACAGATTATCTGACCAGGAATCTTTTTGTGTATGTTGTACCCAAGCACCCATAAAATCTGTATATCTATTTGCTACGGATTTACCTGTTTCAGTCATCACCGTACTCAATACAAAGTTAGGATCGGCCGTATTGGGATCAACCCCATTAGGGTTTTCGTTTATGTCTGTAATGTCATCGCAAGAAGAAACTAGCAGTATTGACAAAACCAAACACGTATTAAATATTTTTTTCATTGATTTCATAATTTAATTATTTTATTTATTAACTGCATCTACTAGAAAGATAAATTTAGTTTAATACCAATAGGTACTGCCCATGGATTTACATTAAATCTTTCAATACCTTGTTTAAATTGGATACCACTTCTTTGTTCGCCGGTTTCTGCCTGAAAGGCATTTTCAGGGTCAATTCCAATTCCCGCTGCAGTCCATAAGATAATATTACGACTGAACAAGGAAATATTTACGTTATTAAGACCTGTTTTACCTAAAGCCTTTTGAGGAATACTATAACCAATTGAAACTTCTCTTAATTTAATAAAATCTGCATCAAATGTAGATACTTTTGTATAGCTCCATCCATAGAAATCATAGTAAGGGTGGTAGGTTGTACCAGGGCCTCCAATATTTTCCTGGATCGCTACAAAATTTCCATTATCATCATATTCACCATAAACACCCGGCATAAATACACCATCATTTAAAGTAATTCCACTATCTTCAACCGGGAAACCGCCTTCTTCCGCAGTTGGACCACCAACTACTACAAAGAATTCTCCGTCAGGAGATAAAAACTCATCCTGATTATCTAATATATAGGCTGGAATATCTCCAACATCACTAAGGTTGTGCATTTTATCTAACCATCTTTGCGTATGCATATCTGATTCTCCATATCTATGTGTTTGCGATACAAACTGACCTCCACTTCTCCAATCGAAGACCATTCCTAAGGTCCAGTTCTTATAACTAACAGAAGTTGTCATCCCAATGATAAAATCAGGATTAAAGTTACCAATAATTGGCGCTACTCTGTTACCTTCGGCATCCTGTAGGGATCTGTCACTATTATCCCAACCTTCGTCATCTAATAACGGCCATCCGTCATAAGGAGAATCAGGATCATCAACACGAACTAAGGCACGGTCAATCATATTTCCAATTTCTTCTCCTACCCAGGTATAAGCACCACCTTTTGCATCACCCCATAATCTTAGGTAATCGATACCTTCCGCCAGTTCAATAAGAGTAGTTCTGTTACGTGTAAAAACAAATCCCATATCCCAGTTCCAGTCATTATTAGTGATTATAGTACCACTAAGCCCACCTTCAATACCATAGCTGTCTATTTGTCCTGCGTTGATCCATTTACTGGAAAAACCGGTTGATGTAGGTAAGTCAATAGGGAAAATTTGGTTCTCATTCTTCGCTTCATAATAGGTAAAATCGAATCTCAAACGGTTGTGGAAAAATGCAACATCAGTACCAATCTCCCAGGAAGTTTGAAGTTCCGGTAATAGATCAGGATTTAGCAATGAACCGGGTAAAGTAAGTTGTACTGATTCATCCCATGCTCCGGCATTGCCAAGAACAGGATCTAAATTATAAGGATCTGTATCATTACCTACTTGTGCCCAACCTGCTCTTAGTTTAAGCAAAGAAACGTTATCACCAAGATCAAATATATTGTTAAACAATACACTACCGGAAATAGAAGGATAAAAATAAGAATTGTTTCCTTCAGGTAGGGTACTTGACCAATCATTTCTACCTGTTATATCAATATAGGCAATATCTCTATAACCAATACTAGCCATACCATAGATACTGTTCACTTGTTTTTCACTCTTAGAGGATCTAAAAATAAGATTCTCAGGAGCAATATTAGATAAAGTAAATAAATTAGGGATGATTAATCCTTGTCCCCTGTCCTTCGTCTGATTAACAACTGTTGCACCTGTGTTTTTTCTAAGGTTGCCTCCTCCTGAAACTGAGAAGTTCCAATCTTCGTAATCTTTTTTCCAGGTCAGTAAAAAATCAGCATTAGATTCATTACGATGTATATTGGTAATACCATAAGCTCCATTTGGCTCTCTGGTATATCCACTGGACATTGTCGTTTCACGAACCTCATTCACTTCGTCAAACATATATCTTACAAATAGTGACCATTCATCGGTTATTTGCCAATCTGCTCTAGCGTTTCCGTAAAATCTATTTCTTTCAAAACCATTATTTACTTCATTTGCCAGATAGTACGGGTTATTCCATTCTGTATCCGTTGGATCACCACCAAATGTATAAGGAGAATTTTGAACCAATCCTTCATATCCGGGTAACCAATAATCTTCCATATCTCTAATATCAATATGAGGACCTATTTCGTATAAGGCCTGAATTGGATTCGCTCCACGGTTATTAGCCGGACGATTTCCCGAAGCCGATTTTGTATAGTTCAAACTGGAACTTACGCTAAGACCATTTAGCCATTTACGAGTAGGATCATCGGTCACCAATTTATAGGTAGAATTCAAAGAAATACTGTTTCTATCAAGATCTGTATTAGGAATAAATCCTTGGTTTCTCATATTACTATAAGACAAACGATAATCTAATTTTTCAGAATTGTCCTGAATAGAAATATTATTTGTTGAAGTTATTGCAGTTTGAAAGAAATTTGCTGCATTGTCCTTACCTGCTGAAGTCAATTCTCTTGGAACAGGAATACCACTAGCTATTTCCTCAGCCGTATATGGCCATTGGATCGCTGTTATGCCTTGATCTAATGCAGGCCCAGCCCAGGCTGAAGATCCTTCATTGATTCGAAGATGATTATACTCATTCGAAGGGAAATTATCATTCGTATAAGGACGTGTACTTACCGCATACTGAGAATGTACGTCCAAATAATTGTACGGCACATCAAATACGGTGCTTGAATTGATCGTTACACCCAAACCTTTTGTTGCTTTACCGGATTTGGTTGTAATAAGTACAACACCATTACCTGCTCTTGAGCCATATAGTGCAGCAGCACTTGCTCCTTTAAGAACAGTCATAGATTCAATGTCATCCGGATTTAAATCCGAAATTGCACTACCGTAATCCACTCGGTTATCACTACCAACACCACCAACATTATTTAATGTATTGTGAACCGGTGTACCATCGACAACGAACAACGGTTGGTTATCACTGGACAGTGAAGTAGCACCACGAATAACCATACTCACAGAGGAACCAGGTCCTCCAATAGAGTTAATGGCAACACCGGAAACTTTTCCGGAAAGTGCATTCAATACGTTTTCCACAGGCACTTCAACAAGTGCATCTCCATCCACCTGACTTACGGAATAACCTAAAGCCTTGGTTTCTCTGGAAATACCCAGTGCTGTTACAACCACCTCATCCATCACCTGTGAGTCTGCTGTCATAACAACATCGATCGTAGTTTGATCACCAACTGCAACTTCAACTGTTTTCATTCCAATGAATGAAACCACAAGAACTGCAGTGTTATCCGGTACCGTAATAATATAGTTACCGTCAAAATCAGTTACGGTACCATCATCAGTACCCTTTACCATGACTGTTGCGCCAGGTAGTAATTCACCAATGTTGTCACTAACAACACCGGTTACTTCTTGTTGTGCCATCACATTACCTGTGATCACACTTAACAAAAAGATCATCAAAAACTGTATGTTTCTTTTTTTCATAAAAAAAATTTTAAGAGTTAGAATTTAATTTCTATAATTCGAGCCAAAATTATTTGAATACACTCTTCTAAACAAGTACTATATTATTAGTTACTTATGATTTCTTACCTTTTTTAAGATTTTTTTAATATATATATTTGTATGGGGTTAATTTTCTATTAGTTGCGGTCAAGAATCTTTTAATTAATGTTAATTAACGTTAAAATTACGTAGGGTTGCATTTAGGGTGAAACCCTGAGTGAGTTAGAAATCAATATAATCCCTAGTAACTTCTTTGTTAGTTAAAGCGTCATTTCTTAATCCGGCATAATCCCGTGCAGATGAAAATTCTCAGTCTATTGTTCTATTGACCAAATTAGCTCTCACAGGATTCTGATGAATATAATGGTAACAGATTTATGGATATTGTTTTTCATTTAATTCAAGCGGAAATGCCATAATGTCGTGGCTCTCAATTCAGGCTGTGTATTTTGTACTAACCTCTATGTTGTGTCATTCCCACGAAACATGTGACCAGCTTGACTGGTTAGTGGGAATCCATTATTATCAAAATACAAACATCGTTCTAAAACGGATACAGTGTCGAAACAAATAGATAGGGTCTTCTGAAAAACACATATTCAATTGTTTATCAATATTTTATATAGACATACTGTTTACGAAGTGCAAGGTTATTTTATATAAATGCATAAAACCCTTGCATTTGATTTCTTAAAATTTATGTTAGCCCCAAGCACAACATCTACTTCATTGTCTTCGTCTCACAGTATTGCTATACAGCTTCGACTTGTCAATTCGTATATATAGCGCCTGGGACTTTTTCAGCAAACCCTTCTATGTTCGAGAATACTTTTTTGATGCTTATCCTAGTGGATGCCCTTTTTCAAGGGCATGACACAAGCCAGGTTTTTGTGATTTACCAAACACTTACTTTTAAAAAAATATTCTGCCTGTTGTTTCCTTGGTTGTAGATATGATATATATCCTTTTTCAAATTTCATGTTTTCTGGTGATTATACTCCTACGCTACTTAGCTATAGGTTATTCGCTCTTTTATGGTTGCAAATTGTGAAAGGTTAACCTTACTCGGGGTTTCACTTGAAGTGAAATCCTGAGTAAAAAAAAGAGACTTTCTTACGAAAGTCTCTTTGAAAATCTCATTCAAGGCTTCACTTAAAGTGAAACCCTGAGTAAGTGAGTATGTTCTACTAATAAGGCAAACCAGTACCCTGTAACAACCAACTTTTTGACCAGGCACTATTATTACTTACATCACTGCCCTTAAACTCTGTAGGTTCTAACTTTTCAATAGCCGCAGCTGAATTCTCCGGATTAAGAGAGATCTCACTATCAAAATGATAATAAAAACGAAGTGGTAGTGCCTCTCTTTTAGCAGATTCTCCTGTTTGAAGATCCGGTAAACCGGTTCTTCTGTAATCAAACCAGGATTCTGCAGCAGCCGACCAGCTTGCGATCCACTTTTGTTCTATTATACTCTCCAAACCGGAATAGGGTGCTCCAGCTGTATAATCACCGGCAGCATCACCAACACCCCAGGCATTCATAGATTGTTGAATACCGGCAGCATAGTGCCCTTCCGGACTACCAGGTCCCCAACCATTCAAAGCAGCTTCCGACAAAATAAAGTGCACCTCAGCCGCAGACATAATTCTCATCAATAATAAAGACCCTGCTGATGCTTTATACATATAATTTAATTGAGAAGCGTGTGGATTGAAGACGCCTTGATCCAAATTAGGATTCAAATTGTATTGAGATGCAGCAAAAACAGAAGGTGGTATTCCAACCCATTCCGGATCATAATCTATTCCAACTCCCCAGGCGGTCTGGTAATCATCAACAATATCCTGTGAAATAAATCTCGTGCCATTAGCAATAAAATCAATACCACTACCACCAACCAACTCTAAGGGGGTTTCAATTTTATTTGCCCAAACAGCTAATCTTGGGTCGTCCAAGTCTTTAAGTACTTCTACCAGTGTACCACACATTTTGATCCTCATATAGCTACCACTAGGACTCGTATCAAAAACTGTATTTGAGGGCCACGAATCTGCAGGTGAAGCTCCAATATAATTAATAGTTGCATCCTCTGAGGCATCTAGAATCAATGGGTAAGTAACAGCATTAGAAGTGATTCTTCTTATCCCTGCTTCCGCAGTTGACGGGTCCTTTACGGATAACCTCATATAATATCTAAGCGCCAGTGAATTGGCAAACTTTCTCCATTTGCTAGCATCACCTCCATAAATTACATCCTGACTGGGTTCAATATTAAGGTATGATCCCTGATCCTGAGACAAGAGGGTATTGGCAGTTTCCAGATCGGCAAGAATACCCATATAAATGGTTTGCTGATTGTCATATGCCGGCTTAAAATTGTCCGGTCCATCCTCTCCTTGAAGTGCTTCTGTATATGGAGCATCCCCCCATAGATCAGTTATCAATCCAAAGGTATAAGCTTCCATTACCAAAGCCACTCCCTGATGGAATTTAAAATCACCATCCAGAGCTTTTTGATAAAACTCGTCATTATTTCTTAAGATACCATAGTAACCAGCCCAACTATGATCCTGATTATCCCAGTCATAATCATTATGACCACTTGACCAACCATCTTTTTGTGTATGCTGCATTACACCGGCAACATTACCAAATCCCAGGCTAACAACTGTTTGCCCTACACCCGTTTCAATTGTAGGCAATAGTAAATTTAGATCTGCTGTTTCAGGATCCACTCCATTTGGATTAACATTTATCTCGTCCAAATCCACACAAGAACTAACTAAAGCAAAAACTAAAGTTAAAAGAATTATAAAGTTATTTTTTATTTTATACATAATTTTTATTTTTTGTTTTCTTAAAAAGTAAATCCTATTTTAAATCCTATTGGGGCAACCCATGGCAAAACATTATACCTCTCCACACCCTGTGAAAATCTACCGCTGGCTTCCGCTTGATAGGCCCTTTCAGGATCAACTCCTAAAGAAGGATCTTTGGTCCACAACATAATATTACGAGTATAGATAGAGAAATTAACATTGGTCATCTTTGCCGCTTTGGAAATACTATTTGGCAGAGTATAAGTCAACGCAAGCTCTCTTAATTTGATATAATCAGCGTCAAACAAATTTGTAGTTCCAATATCCCATGGATAACTCACCACGTAAGGCAAAAATACAGTTCCTTCATTACCTAGGTTTTCTGAAGCCAATATGAAATTGCCATCAGCATCATGCTCACCTGTTACACCGGGAGCAAAGGTACCGTCAAAAACCGTAACACCACTAAAATTTTCAGGGAATCCACCATATTCCGGTGTTGGACCACCAACAGGTCTTAATCGGTCACTTAACAATAACTGATCCTCATTGGCAACTACCCAATCACGGAGTTCCTGACTAGGAGCTCCTCCCAGATTACCCGGATTAACCAATTCATCAAGCCAGGTCTGTGTTTGTACAGATTCCGATAAATAACGATAGGTTTGTGACACATATTGTCCGCCTGATCTCCAGTCGAAGGTCATACTCAATGTAAAATTCTTATAAGAAAGAGACGATTGCAAACCCATTATAAAATCAGGATTGTAATTTCCCACTTTCGATAATTCTTCTTCTTTTTGCCATTCAGCATCCAGACCACTACCTAGAATCGGATATCCAAAGTATGGAGAACTTTCATCTGTTACTCTCATAACTTTTCGCGAATAAAGGTTACCTACCAATCCATCATGTCCAAGCGCCTCATTTTGTACATATCCTATAGATTGAACTCTGGCTTCATCCCAAAATTTAACAAATTCTACTCCCTCTGCAAGCTCTATAACTCTTGTTTCATTCTTTGTATAATTCAAATTCAGATCCCATCTCCAATTTTCTGATTGAATAGGAGTACCTCCTAATACCATTTCCCAACCTTTACTTTGTAATAAACCAGCGTTAATTTGAACACCACTGAAGCCTGTTGAAGCAGCTAATGGAACTCCTAAGATCTGATTCTCATTATCTAAAGTATAATAGGTTCCTTCAAATCGTAGTCGGTTGTCAAACATAATAAAATCAACACCAAATTCTAAAGAAGTTGCTAGCTCGGGTAAAAGATTTGGAGCTAATAATCCACTTGGTTTTGTCAATCTGGTTGCAACTCCCCATTGACCCACATCACTATACACGGCGTTCAATCTATACGGGCCTGTATCATTACCTACCTGGGCCCAACCACCTCTTATTTTTAACATATTTACCTTACCGAGATCAACTACCTGATCTATCAAAAAACTCAGGGATGCCGATGGATAAAAATACGATCTATTTTCAGCAGGCAGGGTACTGGACCAGTCATTTCTGGCTGTAAGATCCAGAAATAACATCTCTTTAAATCCTAAATTGGCCATTGCAAAGACACTATTGATCGCTTTTTCAAATCGACTATTACTGTATGCTAATGCCCCGGAACTTATATTTTGAACAGTAAATACATTTGGTACTACCAAACCGGATCCATTTTTAGATGAATTACTTAAACTTGCACCACTTTGATACATTAGATTGCCCCCAAGGGACGCTGATAAAGAAAAATTTTCCCAATCTTTATGATAAGTTCCCAGTATCTCAACATTGCGCTCCATTCCATCACTTGTGACTATACCATATGCTCCATTATTAGGTTCTCTCAAATAGCCAGGGGCTATTTTAGTTTCTTCTGTTCCGTTGGTCTTATTTATTAAAAATCGTGCCATGACATTAAATGATGGCGAGATCTCCCAATTAGCCGAAATATTTCCAAAAACTCTGAATCTATTATAGCTATTGTTTACGTCGTAAGCCAAAAAATATGGGTTTTCGTGGTTTCCTGAAACTCTTGTTATATCATTTCCAGCACCGTAATCTTGCAATTTTCTTATATCAATATTCGTTGGATGAGAATACGCCCATTGTAGAGGATTTGCACCTCTATTCGATGCAGGTCTGTTATCTGACCAGGAATCACTAATATTTAAATCGGTACTAATCGTAAGCTGATCCCATAATTTTGTAGAGGCTCCTACTATAAAGTTATTTTTATGGAGATCAGAATTTGGAATTAAACCCCCGTTGGTCATATTTGTAAACCCTAATCTATAGTTTACCGCATCTGAACCACTTGACAGCGACACACTATTGGTAGTAGTATAAGCGTAATCATTTAAAAAATTATCAATATTATTCGGATAGGATCTAACTTCCGTTGGTATTGGTACACCGTTTGCATCTAATGGCGCATCCCATTGCACTCCAAAATACCCTCTGTCATTCTCCGGACCGGATCCCGTTCCATCACCAGCACTGATAGGTGGTACCAGGTTATTGGTACCAATATCCTCAGGCCTGAAAGAGAAAAAGCCGGTAGAAAACTTGTCTTGTACATTCACATATTTTGTAGGAATATCAAAAACAGTATTGCTTGTAATAGTTATTTGCATTCCCTGACCTTCTTTTGCTTTTTTTGTAGTGATCAGAACAACTCCATTACCTGCTCTTGTACCATATAATGCTGCTGCACTTGGCCCTTTAAGTATGGTTACATTTTCTATACTCTCCGGATCAAGATCAGAGATGGCATTACCATAATCCACTCTGTTATCATCTCCAAAACCACCTACATTATTTATTGTATTTGCAATAGGAACACCATCTACCACAAATAATGGCTGATTGTCTGTACTCAAAGATGTAGCACCCCTTATTACCATACTTACCGATGAACCTGTACCACCGGTAGAATTAATTGTAACCCCGGATACTTTACCCGACATGGAGTTCAGTACGTTCTCATGAACAACTCTGGTCAGTTCTTCAGATTTAACTGTTTCCACAGAGTAACCCAAGGATTTTTCATCTCGTTGGATACCCAATGCCGTTATCACCACCTCATCAAGAGCTTCTGCACTTTGCTTTAAGGCAACATTAATAACCGTTTGTCCATTGACCGCAATTTCCTGTGTGGCAAACCCCACAAAGGAAAAGACCAATATGGCATTGCTACCCGTGACTTCTAAACTGTAATTACCATCGAAATCGGTGGTAACTCCATTTGTTGTTCCTTTAACAAGGATTGTTACTCCCGGCAGGGCAGAACTATCTTCTTCCAACGTCACCTTACCTGTAACATTTATTTGATCTGTTTGTGCAAGTACTTTGGAGCTTACCAAGAGCATC
Source organism: Flavobacteriaceae bacterium (assembly GCA_030625995.1). GTDB lineage: Bacteria > Bacteroidota > Bacteroidia > Flavobacteriales > Flavobacteriaceae > Lutimonas. Next base: position 868 of record DAOUPU010000012.1, on the reverse strand, counting down.
ATTGCAAATAGTACAAAGACAAAGACCTGTCTTGTATTATATTTTATATTATTGTTCATACGCTAATTTTGAATTATTTGTATTTTTTTTGATTGTGCTTGGATAGTATGTAAAATTAATTTACAACTTCAAAGGTCAGTATCAGCGCATTGGTACTAAGACCACCTGCCGCTGCAGCTCCTTCATCCAAAGAAGCAAACATCACTACTTTCATTGAACTATCCGTTATATCCTGTACAATAACCTTTCTTTGGAAATCTAAAAATCCAAGGTATGCGGCCGGATCTGAAAAATCAAGTGTCATAGAATCAGGATAGGATACTCCTCCAAACACAGACGGGTTTACAAAGTCTTCGCTTGCTACGTAAGTAAAAGTCATATTGTCTTCTGCAGAATATGAACCAGTTACAAGACCAAAATCAATTCCTCCCCAGTTTACGATCCCTGCACCTCCAGTAGCAAAAAATTGATAAAAAACTCCCGAGAAGGCAGTTCCAACTTTATTATCAATCTCATAAGTTCCATTAAAATGAAAAGTAAATGTGTCATCATAAACTTCTCCCATACCTAAAAACAAACCAAATGCTCCATCCGGAAGAGGTGTAATACCGGGGTCAAATGGATCCAGATCTGCATTTGCCCATGCTAAATAATCACCATGGCCTGAATGAGCTGCGGATAGCTTCCATGTTTTACCACTAATATTAGTGGGCCCACCTGTAAGTAATACATAGGGTGTCAACGCAATTGCTAACTGAACTTGATCCTCAACGGTTGCACCGCTCTTATCTGTTGCCGTTAAAGTAGCTGTGTAGTAACCTCCGCTTTCATAAACATGAACGGGGTTTTGCTCGGTACTTGTCTGTCC
>DAOUPU010000076.1 GCA_030625995.1 Flavobacteriaceae bacterium | reverse complement strand
TGATTTTATTGGATTTCGAGCTTTAATGGGAGGGAATTCATGTTTGGCATCCTCCGTCACTTTGGAAGATTCTGCTGTTTGCATTATTAAGAAAAAAGATTTTTTTAAAGTAATAGAAAGTAATAAAAAACTGGCTTTTAGTATAATGAAATCACTTGCAATGGATCTGGTTAAATCGGATGGCCGTTTAATTAACCTTACACAAAAACATGTCCGGGCACGGCTTGCTGAGGCTTTGCTGTTGATCAATGATATTTATGGAAAAAATACGAGTAATGGGACTTTGAATGTAAGCTTAAAAAGATCGGACCTGGCCGGGCTTTCCAATATGACTACCCCCAATGCTATTAGAATTCTTTCTTCCTTTAAGAAGGAAAATTTAGTTGATGTTACTCGTCAAGACATCAAAATAAATAATCTGAAAGTTTTGAAAGAGATAAGTACTTTCGATCGATAGTTTTTTTGTATTCTTAAATTTCAGGTGACGTTTATTTAAAAATTTTAAAACTGAATTCTGCAAGGTCTGTCTAATAAAGGTGAAAGGCTCCTCCAATTCTGTTGGATAAATCAGCCAACGGTGGACAGGCTTCTCCTCTTTCCGTCCTAGTTAATTCAAAACAAATTATACGTATAAAAAAAGCTCTTCATTTAAGAAGAGCTTTTGCGTGCGGGCAAAGAAGCCGAACCTTTTTAATATACCTTAACACATTTTACTAAGTATTAACCTTTAAATAGCCGTTATCATTGACTTAAATGTTAATCCATATTAAAGGATATTAAAATATGTTAAAGAATTACGGGGTTGTTTCAGGGGTTGTTTAGTTTTTTACAAATTCACTTAATCTAAAAATAAATTTTCATTTTCTTTGAGCAATAGAATTGACAGACCTGACGGTTATTCGGTGAATATTATCCCAGTGTTTGAAGAAAATTATTTTAATGAACCTTCAATATTACTATCGGTTTTGAGCTTATTTTAATCAAGTTCAAGATAAACCAAAAGATGTTGAAACTGAGTTTGATATGTAACAATAAATAAAAAATCGAGTCTAATTTTTAATGAAAAGGCAGAACTTATTATTAACAAAACTATGAAATATGCAACCCTTGCTCTTTGCGACTGTCTTTTTAAAATAACAAATGCATTTTCATGAATTTTAGTACTAACGTCTAAGTGGAGCGAAATATCCTATACACACACAAAGACCTGATTGAAAAATGCAGGAATGGCCATAGAGGGTCACAATATAAATTGTATGAACTCTATATAGATGCCATGTACAATATAAGCATGAGAATGTTGGGATCTAAAGAGGATGCTGAAGATATAGTACAAAATAGTTTTGTGGAAGCGTTTAGAAATTTGAGCAATTTTAGATTTGAAAGCACTTTTGGTTCCTGGCTAAAAAGGATAGTAATTAATAAATGTATAAATCATTTGAAACTGAAGAAAATAGATGTTGTGCCCTTTGATAGTCAGGAGGATCATATTAGCGAGGAAAGTTATGAGGAAGCTGAAAAATTGGATATTTCGAAAATTAGAGATGGAATTAAATTACTTCCGAAGGGGTACAAACAGATTATCAATTTGTATTTGATTGAAGGATATGATCACGTAGAAATAGGTGAAATACTTGGGGTAACAACATCTACTTCTAAATCTCAATATCATCGCGCGAAGAAGAAATTAGTTAATGTAATAAATAGCTTGTAATGGACGAATTAGAAAAACAAATCAGAGAAAATAAGTTTTTATTTGACGAGCATAGAGCAGATAAGTCCAAAATTTGGAAATCCATAGAAGCTAGTTTAGACAATAAGGAACCAAAGATTATCCCTTTATGGAGATCTACTAAATTTAGAGTTGCCGCAGGTATTGCGATTGTCGTTGGGATGTTTTTTATGTTCAATTTTTTGAATGGTGAAAAAAGAAAATATAGCGTTCAAAACATTGAAACAAATCAGGAATTGCACGATGTGGATGTGTATTATTCGAACTTAGTTTCTTACCAGGTTCAACTAGTACAAAATAGCTCAAGATTATCTACAGAAGAGAAAAAGGAATTTTTATTATTTATGGATGAGTTGGATATAGAATATGATGAACTGAAATTAGAATTGAAAAAGAACATAAATAATGAATTCATTTTGGAGGCAATCATTAAAAATTATAAAAAGAGAATAGAACTTATAGAGAACTTGCTTCTTCAAATTAATGAGTCAAAAAAAACACCTAATGAAAATGAGTATATCTTATAAAAAAATAGTTCTTGGATTAACCCTAATAATTGGGTTTTCGATTCAAGCACAGCAGAGAGTGTCTAAGAAAATTGAGAAAACATATGCAATGACTAGTTTGAATGAGCTGAATTTAGATCACAAGTATGGCGATATCAATATTAATGGATGGGAAAAGGACAGTATAGCAATTGTTGTTAATATTGAAGTAACTCATATGAAAAAGGAAGAGGCTGATGAGCTTTTGGATCGAATACAGCTTAGTACTAAAATAGTTGGTGAATTGATTGATATATCGACGAAACTGCAAGAACAGAATTCTAGTGCGTTTTCCCGCTATTTTAATAAGGCAAACCCAATTGATCTTGATAAAACCCATATCAATATTGATTACAATATTTACTTGCCGAAGAGTGTAACTATTGCTATTTCCAACAAATTTGGTGATGTTATTCTGACGGATTGGAAGGGTAAACTATCGGCAAATACACAACATGGCGATATATGGCTAACCAATGACCTTACAAACGCAACAATTGAAATGAAATTTGGAAAACTCAGATCAAAATCAATAGAGTTTGGAAATTTGACTCTAAAAAATGCGGAACTGGATTTGAAATTTTCAGAAAACTTAATAATAAATAGTAGTGGTTCTACTATCGATATTGAGACGGTAAATTCTCTGGAGATGAATTCCAGTAAAGATAAAGTTAAAGTTTTAAATGTAGAAAGTATACATGGTGTCTTAAACTTTACGAATGTACAATTGGATACAGTGAGTGAAACAATTGATCTGAAAATGAAAGTAACAGAATTAAAGGTTTCAAATATTGGTGTGCCTCAGGCCAATATTAATATTGAGCAGGAGTCTTCGGATATAAATATTAATATTTCGGGATTGGCTTTTAAGTTTAAAGCATATATCGAACAAGGTGTAATCAGAATACCCAGATCTTTCCAGAATATCCAAACGGATATGGTTGATAAATCGAAAAAACTAAGGCACATAAGCGCTACATATGGTGAAAAACAACTTGGTAAAGTTACAATCACCGGTAAAAAAGGGAATATAGTACTTAGAGATAGCTCCGTGGAATAAAATTATTAGAAAACGCCAATATCTCTAAAATATTTAATAAAAAAAACTAAAATAAATGTATCAATATGCAACCATTGAAAATTGATGTTGTCTTTAGTAATAACAAAGAAATAAATTATGAAAAAATTTAATTACGCAACAATATTATACTTTACCATATTATTTTATCATGTAAATGCACAAGATACAAACGGTTATATTGAATTTGATGACTCTCGAAATACCGTACATGGTGTCTATCTTGGATTGAGTGCCTATTACGGAGAAATAGAAGGAAAAAGCACTTATTTATTTGGAGGTAAAGTAGCCTATGTGGCTAATCAACAGTTTGAAGTTGGATTTGCTGGTGTTGGATTTTATTCGGATCAGGATTCACAAGGTATTTTATCTTCTGATGGGATTTATGGAGGATACGGGGGTTTTCACTTGGAGCCGATATTCTTTGGAAAACAAAAGGTTAATCTGGCCATACCAATTTTAATAGGTGGTGGGGTTGTAGGGTATGTAGATCATAATTTTGAAGATTTCGATATTGAAGAATGGGATGCATATTTCGTGTTCGAACCGGGTCTTAGTGTTCAATATAATATTTCCCGATTTATTCAATTGGAAGCTGGCGTTAAATATAGATTTTCGAGCAATGTAAACTTATATGCTGGGAGTATAAAAAACATCAATGGATTTTCAGGAGGGATTGGATTGAAATTTGGAGTTTTTAACATGCGTAGAGATAAATAATAAATTAGAAATTCAATGAAAAATCAGAAAGAGGATAAGAAATTGATGCGCGTTCAATACGTTTATTCAAAGAACAATCAAGTGTATCTTAAAAAAAGCACTCGTAATTATTCTGAAGAAGATAAATTAGATGAAGAAATAGAATGGTCGCCAATTAATTTCCATTGGAAGCCAATTATAGATTTACAAAATGAATTAAAACTAAAATTATAGAATCATGAAAACAAATACAAAATTAGCAGCAATAATTATAGGCCTTACTTTCATGTTTGCCTGTTCAACAGATGATAAAATATTTCCATCAAGTACAATTACTACAGATGAGAGAATAGTCGAAAATTATGATGGAATTGAGGTGTCATCCGCATTTACGGTTGATATTGAATTTTCAGATACAGAAGAATTAATTGAAATTGAGGCAAATAAGAATTTGCAGCAACATATTATTGTAGAAAAAAGTAATGGAAAGTTAAAAATAAAACTAGAAAATAATATTAGTATACGTGGGGGAAATATGGTCTTGAAAGCTCATATTATTACTAAGAATCCTATAAGTTCTGTTTCTGTAAATGGAGCATCTCATATTACTTTTGTTAATACCTTAAAAGCCGATATAGTTTATTTTAAATTAACAGGAGCCAGTTCAATTGACGGGTCAATTGAATCCAACATACTTGATGCAGAAGTTGAAGGTGCATCCAGTTTGAGATTAAAGGGTGCGACCACTCAACTCAATGGACGCCTAACCGGTGCTAGTTTATTGAACAATTTCGATCTTATTACTAATGATGTCGATTTGCATTTATCAGGAGCAAGTAATTCCAGTATTACTGCAAAGAACAAAATTGATTTGGTGGCATCAGGTGCAAGTGTATTGAGATATAAGGGGAATGCAATTGAAGATTATGTCAAACTATCTGGTGCTTCGCAAATTTTAAATATGGATTAGTAGATTTTCTTATGCTTGCTCTTAAATGAACTGGTATTAAAACTGGACTATGTCAGCAGTCGGAAAGAAGGCTTCAAGAATTTCACTTGGAGGAAGGCCTTCCGCCAAAAGTGTGGCGGACAGGCCTCTCGTCCTTCCACCATTGTTAATTTAATGCAACTTAGTGCCATATAAAAACTCCTTATTGTATGATAAAGTTTATGCGGGGTACATCAGCAGAACCTTCTTATAATTAATCACACAATATTTCTCAGAAAATTGACTTAATACATTTCATGTTAAAAGGTATTTAAATAGATTAATACAGGTTAAAACAAGATAAATATTAGCTTATATAAATTTATTATAAATATTATAAATAGCTGTAACACAGACATTAACATTTATTGTAAATTACACGCGAAAGAAGCCGAACCTTTTTAATATACCTTAACACATTTTACGTTATATTAAGTTTTAAATAGCTGTTATCATTGAATTCATTGTTAATATGTATTAAAGGATATTAAAACATGTTAAAGAATTACGGGGTCGTTTCAGGGGTTGTTAAAATGAAATGATTATGCTTAGTAGCATTATTGGTTTTAATCATTTAACATAAAAAAACCAGTCATATTGCTATAACCGGTTCTCGGGGAATACTATAATAATTTATTTACTTTTTTATTTAATTTTAATCATTATAATTCTTTTAACTAAATACTCTTTAATTCTATTTCTGACATACCATATTCATAGAAATCCTTTTCATTAGTTGCTATAGATTTTTTGAAATATTCTTTTGCTTTACTTATGTTTTTATCGAATTTATAATCTATACCTATGTAATAATAGGCTTCACATTTTTGTCCTTTGTCAATTTCAGGGTCTATGTTATTTGATGCCTTTAATAACGCTTTCTCTGTAATATCACCATTTAAAAAGAGTGCTATTTTTGTGATCCACTCATCTTTTGGCTGTTTTTTTGCAAAATCGTCTATAAATATTTTACCCTGTTCTTTTTTACCGGTTTCAATAAGCGAGATATAATAGAATAATGATTTGTAATTATCAGTACCATTTTCTTGCAGATATTTTTCTAAAAGTGGGAGCGCTTTTTGATAATTGCCAGTCATTAGATAATTTATCATCTGATTCATATCAGTTAGTACAACAGTTTCATCAACTATTTTAAATTGAAGATCCTTTGCCCAAATTTGACCTTTTCCAACAAGCATCACACCATAAACCACACTGGTACTATTTTTAGGAACATCGAGTACTATTTCATATGTATTCCAGTTATTATTACCTTTTAAGGCTCTTTCTTGCATATTATCAAAACTGATTGCCAACTTATCTTCTCCATCCACTCTCATCCACATACTTGCCCATTTTTCAACATTCTCTGTTTTTAAACTTACAGATATTTTAACTCGTTTACCCAGGTATTTATTTGGTTTAATTCCTGTCGATAGTGTTCCAAATCCCTCAGAAACATCACCAATAGATTTTACAAAACCCGCTTGTTCTAAATTAAAACTAAACGGATCACCTCCCATAGTGTATTCTTCAGGATTAGATCCAAATTTACCCCACTCAACATTTGAAACATTTTCCTGATTGGTTTGACATCAGGTTAAATGAATAAAAAAAAACTAAGAACAGAATCGGAAAAGTCAATGATTTTTTCATAATATTATTTGATTTAATAAAGGATTAAGATTTTTTTAATGAATTATATTTTATTAATAATATTCAGGCAAATCATTAGAGAAGGTTATCATCCTATCTTCTGATGGGTCCGTACCGACTATATGATAGAAAACATCACCTAGTAACTCACCACTGTCACTTACGTCAAAATATTTTTTGCAATACATAAATGATTTACCATCCTCCATCCAGGAAACCTTGTGATTCATACAGTTATGAATTTGCTCTTCATGCACTTTTTTAGTTTGAACATCAACAATAAACAAGACGGCCTTTTTTGCCACTTTTGACCCAAGTGCAAGGCAAACTTTGGTTCCTTGATTATTGGGGGAAAAATTTTTAATCAACAGAACATCACCATTTTCATCTTTATATTCGATCGGATCAAATAGCAGTTCTTCTATTCCATTTTCTCCAATTCGGTAATACAATTTTTTCTGATTACCATTTTCTGATTCTTTCAAATAAAATTCAATTTCTTTATCACCATTTTTAACTGTGATAAAAAAAGTGGACTCTTTAAAAGCAATTTTCTCCAAATTTTGCAAATCCACTATATCAAGGGAAGATTCTTTTATTCTTTGCTCAAAACTTTTATCATTTAATTCTGTTGAATTGGCAAGAGATTGTTGGCCAAAAACAAACAGACTTGTAGATAATAACAGGGTTAATATTGCAGTTTTCATAATTTGCTTTAATTAAAGGGTTAATTTCTTATGATATAAATTTAAGTACTTTAGTTTGCTCTAATATTAAGGTTTAATGAAGTAATGTTAAGATTGTGTCATGAAATTGAACGGATAAATTTTATAACTGTTTCCGTCTAAAAAAGCAGGTCTGATACAAAAATCAAACCTCTCTAATAAAAAAAGAGAGGTTTGGTTTGGTAATTATACAATTACAAGCTAAATATACAATTTCAGTAATTATTTATTTCAAGACATTCTTCATTAAATATGTTTCAAATTTCATATTTCGTGTTGAAAAAACAAGCTGCTTTCCGTTTGAAGACCAATCAACTCCAAAGAATCTTGTACCTGATGTAAAATCTTTACCTAGATCATATTGTTGAATAATTTTACCATCGATAGAGAAAACGACTATACCCGTTGATTTTGTATTCTTAAAAGACCCAAACGCGAGTAGCTTCTTTCCATTCGGAGAAAATGAGGAACTCCAATAATTTTCGCCAAACGTTTTACTTTCGCCTGTCTCGAGATCCAGTACCATGAGTTTTTTGTTTTGAAATATGAAAGTCAGTTTTTTGTAATCAGGAGAAAACTTCAATGCTCTGAAATTATACCATGTATCAGGATCGGGCTGGTAGATATTATGACTTTCTCCTGTTTTAGTATTTAACTGATGCAGTCCATTAGTCTCTGAATTTACATCCCAAATTATATTTCCCCATCCGGCATACACGAAAGAATTTTTATCCGGACCCCAATCCATTGTTGTCCAGCCCTGCACAGGAAGTTTCCAGTTTTTCCATGTACCGGAAATTAGATCGAGGCGGTATACACTACATTTTCCCATACTCCCTACGGCCGAAAAACCAATGCCACTGTTATCAGGGAGCCAACGTAATCCGCTAGCAGAAAATTTCCAAAATTCTTCAGAATTAGGAATTGTGTAATGTTGTTCTTTCCCACCGTCTACGGGTAAAATGACTACCTCATGTCTGTCTCTGCTTGAGATGAAAGCAAGATATTTCCCATTATGTGACCAAACCGGACTGAAATTGAATCCTGTTGGAGTATAATCAAGAGGTTTCGGTTTTTCTGTCGGAATGCCAGTTTCAGGATTGAGAGCGAGGGTATAGACATCGTTTATATCAAGCGATACATCGTAATTAATTCCATTTATAGCCCAATTAATCAGATTAACATTTTGCATACCTTCTTTTAGTAAGAAAGCCTGACCTACAGGTTTCCCTTCTTCCATCTCTATTGCATACAGCAAGGATCCCCCAAAGGTTTTTCTGATAAATACAATATGCTTTCCATCAGGTGACCATAGAGGGTTTAATTCATTGGTTGGATGATCACTCAATAAGGTTGGTTCTCCTCCTTGCGTATCCATAATGAAGAGATCCAGCTTGTCTGCCTGTCCATCAGAAAAAACAACAAATTTTCCATCTGGTGATAAAGAAGCATCACCTTCAATAAACTTAGCTTTCCATTGAGTCCGATGTAGGGGCTTAAAAGAACCATTCTTTGCAGATACCAGACCAATAGTATAAAAACCGCTACTGTCCTGTTTAAAAGTTAGAATGCTACTTCCATCTCGTGACCATTGTCTAGGTATGATTTGCCCTGCATTGGGTTCGTTTTTAAGAAGTGTGCGAATCTTTCCTTCCAAATTGGTAACTTGAAGTTCATAATTTTCATTATAATCTGCGAACATGTAGACAATTTCTTTTCCATCAAAAGACCAGGCAGGAAAATAGGTCCCGCCAAAAGGTTCAGAAAGCCATTCATATTTGGTGATCTCTTGAATCTTCTTAGTCTTGAGATCATAAACAGCAACATTCTGACCAATTGAATATGCGATCCCTGTCATTTTAGTCCCGTCAGAAGAAAGAGAAGAATTATATAGCATCGTACCTTTCATTATACTTGTTCCTTTTTCGTACAATTTAATAATTGACGGGCCCTCAAGTCGTAAACTGGCAAGTTGAGCATCCGTCGGTTTTTCTGTTTTCAACATACGGTTTAATCTTGTTTGGGCCAATTTTACTAATTCAGGTTGGTCAGTATAATTATTAATGACATTTTCGTAATACTGCATGGCTTTTAAATTTCCCAGTTTTTCATTGGCAAGTCCATTTCGATAGAGTGCTTCTGCAACAACAGGTCTGTCATCAGGAAAATTCTTCACGATCTCTTCGTATAAAGCAATTGCTTCCTGAAGATTCCCGTTTATTTCTTCCTCATAAATGGCAGCATTCAATTTTTTTTCAGGGTCATTACCTTGTCCGTTTACAAAAGTTGTTTGCAATAGGCAAATCAGTAGGATGAATATTATATTTTTCATTGGAATATAAATTTAAGTGTTAAATCCGTTTTGTATTTTCATCATTGTTTATTGTAATACAAATTTACCAACTATGTCTTCCTCAAATATTAAGGAACCATGAAGTATTGTTAAGATTATGTCATGAAATTAACCGGATACGATCTTATAACCAACACCTCTTACACTTAAAATTAATTTAGGATCAGACGGATTATCTTCAATTTTTTTTCTCAGGTTTGCCATATGTGTATCGACCGTGCGTGGAGCGACAAAAACATCCTTTCCCCAAATTTCATCCAGTAGCTCATCACGGTTGATCACCCTTCCCTTATTTTGAATTAGGTATTTCAAAAGCTCAAATTCATGGACGGTAAGGCCAACCTCTTTGCCATTTTTACGACATTCATATTGCCGGAAATCTACTTCAAGTCCGTCAGAATTAAACAAATCTTTTCTGATATTT
>DAOUPU010000132.1 GCA_030625995.1 Flavobacteriaceae bacterium | reverse complement strand
GACGCCAGTTGATCTTTGGAATGATAGAGCTGTTTTGCATTTTTTTGATAAGACAGAAGATCAAGATGCATATTTCTACTTATTAAATAAACTGGTTAAACAAAATGGATTTGTTATCATAGCCGCCTTTAATTTGAGTGGCGCTCTAAAATGCAGCGGACTACCTGTGTTTAGGTATAACAAGGAAATGCTGGAGGAGAGGTTGGGGAATGATTTTCAATGTTTAGACAGTTTTGATTTTATTTACACTATGCCTGGAGGTGATGAACGGCCTTATATTTACGCATTATTTCAAAGGACCATATGAAAAATATTAAACAAAGGCACTTGTTTTATTTGTTTTTAATGATTCCTTTTTTCTTTTTAGGTCAAAAGGATTTTCAAAGTGGCTATGTCGTTACCAAAGAGAATGACACTCTCATAGGCCTTGTTAGAGATAGAAAAGAGCCGCCTTTTGGAAAGCTATATAAAAAAATAATATTCAAAAAAGGACGTAAAAAGAAAAAATTTGGACCCGAAGAGATCAATGCATATAAAAGGGGTGACAATCACTTCGAAAGTTTATGGATACAAGATAACACCTATCCCTTCCAAGGAAAATATTTAAGCAAGCCCAATTATGGATCTAAAGAATTCTTAAAAGTTATTGAAAAGGGATATTTGTCCTATTATCATTGGGAATTTGAAGATTCAGAATCCGATTATATTGATGCAATTGGCCTTTATAAAAGAGAGGAAGAAGATTCATTTGCAAGAGTATCCCAAGGAATTTTTGGTTTGAAAAAAAAATATTTAGCAAAGTATTTTCGAGATTATCCGGACTTAGTTTCTAAAATTGAGTATGGAGAATTAAAGGATCCGGTAGAAATTGTAAAAATTTACAATTTATGGAAAGAAAGAGATTGATAACTATAATACAATTAGCGAGTTATTATATTTTTTATAAATTTATAATCGCTTACATTATTAATAAGCATTAATAAAAATCATTAATTAACTTTAAAACTTTAACAATGAAAAAATTAGTAGCAGAATTTATCGGTACGCTTTGGTTAGTGCTGGGGGGTTGTGGTAGCGCTGTTTTGGCGGCAGCATTCCCTGAGTTAGGAATTGGCTTTGCCGGAGTAGCCTTGGCATTTGGTTTAACAGTATTAACCATGGCCTATGCAATTGGTCACATTTCAGGATGTCATCTTAACCCGGCTGTTTCCATTGGTCTTTGGATCGGTGGTAGATTTGACAAAAAAGATTTGATCCCTTATATAATCTCTCAAGTGCTGGGAGGAATTGCAGGAGCAGGAATCTTATATATTATAGCAACCGGTAAGCCCGGATTTGAAATTGGTGGATTTGCTTCCAATGGGTATGGCGAGTATTCACCAGGGGGTTACAGTATGCTTGCAGCACTGGTAACTGAAGTTGTGATGACCTTTATGTTCCTGATCATTATATTAGGAGCTACACATTCTAAGGCTCCTAAGGGCTTTGCCGGTTTGGCCATTGGTCTTGGATTAACATTGATACATTTAATTAGTATCCCGGTTACAAATACCTCTGTAAACCCTGCTCGTAGTACCAGTCAGGCAATATTTGTTGGAGGCCCTGCTACTGAACAATTATGGTTATTCTGGGTGGCTCCTATAATTGGGGCAATATTGGCTGGATTGATATATAAATACATGTCACCGGAAACAGATAGTTAAAAGAAAGCAATCATTTTCTATTTTAAAGAGCTTATTCGAATGGATTTATTCGAATAGGCTTTTTTAAAATATCAGGTTTGAAATATGGTATTGTTTCAAAAAACCTTTAGTATTGCCTTTTTATTTTGAACAATGAAATGATGAGAATTAGCAATTATTTATTTATAGTTTTTTTTGTCTTATTTATTTCTTGCGAAAAAGATAGTCAGGACAAACTTACCATTGCGACTGCAGCTAATATGCAATTCGTTATGAGAGAACTCACAGAATCGTTTACAAAAAAAACAGGAATTAAGTGCGAGATAATTGTCGGGTCTTCTGGTAAATTGACGGCTCAGATCAAACAAGGAGCTCCTTTTGACCTATTTGTTTCGGCAAATATGAAATATCCTGAAGACCTTTATATAAGTGGCTTTACAATAAAGGAGCCCACCATTTATGCCTATGGTCGCTTGGTTCTATGGACAATGTCAAGGTCTGTCAATTTGAGTTTGGATTTCTTGACATCGGATGAAGTAAAGCACATTGCTGTAGCAAATGCAAGAATAGCTCCTTATGGTATTCCAGCCTTAGAAGTGCTAAAAAATGAAGGCATTTATGATGAGATAAAAGATAAGCTTGTATTTGGAGAGAGTATATCGCAAACCAATCAGTTCATTACTTCTGAAGTTGCAGAAGTTGGATTTACGGCTAAATCAGTTGTGTTATCTCCAAATATGAAAGAAAATGATAATTGGATAGAAATGAATATTAATTCATATAGACCAATTGCTCAAGGAGTAGTAATTTTAAAAAATAGAAATGATCATCGAGAGGATGCTGAAAAGTTTTATGATTTTTTACTCTCCAAAAAGGCGGGTAAAATTTTAATTAAATTTGGGTATGCCTTAAACAATAAATAAGAGTTTAGATCACAAATTATGGATTGGAATCCTTTAATATTAACATTCAAGTTGGCTTTTATCACTACGGTATTCTTGTTTATAATATCCATACCATTATCCTATTGGATGGCCTATACCAAGTCGAAAATTAAACCGGTCATGGAAACATTGGTGAGTATGCCCTTGGTACTGCCGCCAACTGTTTTAGGTTTTTATTTATTGATAGCTTTTAGCCCATCAAATGCTTTTGGAAACTGGTTGGATACATGGTTGGGTTTGAAGTTGGTATTTTCCTTTGAAGGTTTGGTAATCGCTTCCATAATATACAGTCTGCCTTTTATGGTGCATCCCATCCAATCTGGTTTTGCCAATTTATCACCAACTTTAAAAGAAGCTTCCTATGTATTAGGGAAATCAAAAATTATAACTTTAAACAAAGTTTTACTTCCTAATATTAAGCCTTCTTTGCTCACAGGAATTGTGCTTTCTTTTGCTCATACTGTTGGTGAATTTGGGGTTATTCTTATGATAGGGGGTAATATCCCTGGGAAAACAAAGGTTGCTTCTATAGCGATTTATGATGAGGTAGAATCTTTAAATTATACTGTAGCCAATAACTATTCGATGATTCTATTTGCAATTACATTTTTTATATTACTCCTTGTATATCTTTTGAATGGGGGCTACTTAAAGAAAATTAAATGATAGATATTTCCATACATAAAAAATTGCAATCTAATTCCGGAAGTATGAATTTAGAAGTCAATTTTAATATTTCCAATGGAAAACTACTAACGCTTTATGGAAAGTCGGGTGCTGGGAAAACAACGATTTTAAAAATAATTGCTGGCTTGCTTAAACCTGATAAAGGGAGTATAGTAGTGAACGGCAAGATATGGTTTGATAAGAAAAAAAGGATCGACCTAAGAACACAAAAAAGAAATTTAGGGTTTGTTTTTCAGGACTATTCCTTATTCCCCAATATGTCTGTAAAGGAGAATTTAACCTTTGCACTCACCAAAGGACAAGATAAAAAAATTGTGAGTGATCTTATGGATATCGTAGACTTAGGTGATTTGCAAAGCAGAAGTCCGAATACTCTGTCAGGGGGTCAAAAACAAAGAGTTGCTTTGGCGAGAACATTAGTCCAAAGACCGGAAATATTGCTCTTGGATGAACCTCTTTCCGCTCTTGATGATGAAATGCGAATTAGGCTGCAACAATACATTCTTAAAGTTCATAATGAGTTTAAATTAACCACTATTTTAATTAGCCATGATGTTTCAGAAATAATAAAAATGTCAGACTATTTGATGGAATTAGACCATGGTAAAATTGTGAGTAAAGGCACACCAAAGGAAATGTTTATGCATTCTGAAATGAAGGATGGATTTGTACTTTCAGGTGAAGTAATTAGCGTTGAAATAGTAAATTTAGAAGCAAAAGTAACAGTTTTGATCGGTAGGGATTTAATCTGTGTTCCGTTAGATTTGGATAAGGCCAGTGAACTCAAACTAGGAGAAAAAATCATCATCTCATCGGAGAGATTTGATCCTGTAATTAAAAAAATAAAATAGGCTGTTAAATTCTTATAACACTCTCTTTCAAATCCTAAAGTTAAAGTTCTTTTTTATAAATATAAAAATGATTAACTTGTGTTTTAACAGAGTATAAATTTTATTAAACCTTATTTACAATGAAAATTAAAGTAGAATCAAAGGGTAAATATCCAATGTATTTTGCTATTTTTTGTTTAATAGTAATAGGATATTTTAATTCAGTTCCTCAAGCAATCGCACAGGATGCTGACGGAAAAAATTATATTGAAATTAGAGGATTGGTATTGAGAGGTGATACTAAACAGCCATTGGAATACGCAAGTGTAGCGGTTAACGAAACTAACATCTCTACAATAACAAATATAGAAGGAACTTTCCTGTTGAAAGTTCCTAAGCAAGAAAGAGATAAAAGTGTTACGGTAAATTATTTAGGTTATATTAATAAGGTAATTCCAATATCAGAATTTAAGAAAAAAGTATATACAATTCGACTTTATGAATCAGTAGAAAAGTTGGATGAAATTAATATTTTGTCCGGAAACCCGAATGAAATCATCAAAAAGGTAATGTCTAATAGGAAAGCAAATTCATTTGATGATCATACCATTTTAAAGGCATTTTATAGAGAATCCATAAAAAAAAGAAAATCATACGCATCACTTTCAGAAGCTGTTATCCTGGTCTATAATAAGCCGATTAAAGGAGGAGGTGATGATTATGTAAAATTGAATAAGGTTAGAAAAAGCACCAATTACAACAAATTGGATACATTAGTGATAAAACTTCAAGGAGGGCCGTATAATAATTTGAATATGGATATGATTAAAAATCAAGATCTGTTTTTTAATGAAGACATTTTTCGCCACTATGAGTTCAATTTTGATAAAGCAATAAAACTCAATGATAGAGTTACCTATGTTATCAATTTTAAACCGAAGGGTTATGTTTCAATACCCCTATTTTATGGTCAACTTTTTGTTGATGCTAACACTTACGCCTTAAGTAAAGCATTTTTTAATTTGAATCTGGACGATCAAAAAAGTGCAAGTAAATATTTTGTAAAAAGAAAGCCAAGTAAAGCAGATGTTATACCAACAACTGCAAGTTATAGAATTGATTATATTATCAGTAATGGCAAATGGTATCACGGATATAGCAGAATTGAATTAGGCTTTAAAATAGATTGGAAAAAGAGAATATTTAACTCTAATTATTATATAACCATTGAAATGGCTGTAACTGACTGGAAGACTAATTCTGATAAAACCAATTTAAAGAATAAAGAAAAATTAAGTGCAAACATTATTTTGCATGATGAAGCCTCTGGTTTTTCAAATCCCGAGTTTTGGGGAGAACACAATGTTATTGAGCCGGATAAGTCCATAGAAAATGCCATAAAAAAAATAAATCGACAATATCAAAGTAACGGATAGGAACTTTTAATAAAGTTTTAATATTATTATATTCTTTAATTTGTACTTTCGCCCCGTTTAAAGAAGGTATTAAATTACTTTAATATTGAATTGTCGATGTATTTAAAAGTATTCTTTTCATTCCCTATAATGTTTTTTATTTTGTCAAATGCAAATGCGCAAATTGATAGTAATAAAGAGATTGAGACTGATATTTTTAATTATCAGCCCGACATTGTAAATGAAAATGAACAAATTAGTTTTGAATCTACTAATTCCCTTGAGCGAAAGGGGGAGATAATAACCTTATTCGGTACGCTCGAAGAAATTGCTGAAAATCTACCTAAATACGATATAATTAAGAAAAAGAAGAAAAGAGGAATGTCTGATTATAAAAGAAAAGACAAGGACTTGTTGGTTAAAAAATATTGGAATGGGCAAGATGTTAGCATTAACAAGATTACTACAGCACTTGAATTAGGTAGAATAGAAACGAATACAAGAAATATTAGAATAGAATGTCGAGACCATAGCTATGTCGATGGTGATCAAGTGAGATTATATGTTAATGATGTTATCATTAGATCAAGTATTGTATTGCGTGCAGGCTATTACGCAATTGATATAGAACTGGAAGAAGGTTTTAATCGCATAGATATTAAAGCACTAAATCAAGGAACCTCCGGTCCGAACACCGCAGAATTTAATGTGTTCGATGAAACTGGCAATTTAATAGCTTCTAAGGAATGGAATATACTAACGGGTTATGTTGCGACCTTAGTTGTTATGAAGAATTAAAAATAGAATCTCCCCTCAATTATCGAAGAAGTAGAACGTTACTGCATTTTCAATATGATAAAAAAAATAATAAAATTCTTAGTCAAATTATTTTTCACGGGCATCCTAATATTGGGATTTTTTTTTGTTGCAATATATTATAATGTTTTTGGACATGTATATTCAAAAGATGAGTTAAAGCAATTTAAGAATGAAACTGCTTCTCTTGTTTTGTCTGACAATGGATTAATAATAGGGAAATATTTTGCTGAGAATAGAACAAATATAAAATACGACCAATTACCCGTTCAATTAATTAATGCATTAGTAGCAACAGAAGATGCTCGTTATTTTGAACATGAGGGAGTTGATTCAAGAAGTTTACTCAGGGTTTTGTTTAAAACAGTCTTGTTAAATAATAAAAGATCGGGAGGAGGTAGTACTATTACCCAGCAATTGGCAAAAAATATGTACGGACGTGGGAATCATGGTCCTATGAGTATGCCTATCAATAAGACCAAAGAAATAATATTGGCCAATCGGTTAGAAGCTATTTACAGTAAGGAAGAGATCTTAACCTTGTATTTGAACACGGTTCCATTTGGGGAAGATGTCTTAGGAATTGAATCAGCATCCAGACGTTTTTTTAATAAAAGTATAGAAAAATTAAAAATAGAGGAAGGTGCCGTTTTGATTGGTATGCTAAAGGCAAAT
>DAOUPU010000126.1 GCA_030625995.1 Flavobacteriaceae bacterium | reverse complement strand
TTAAAATTAGTATTAAAAATAAAAAGTACGACATAATCTAGCTTATTTTTCTTGTAATTGTTTTATTGCTTCAATTTGGTTTGCAAAGAAACTATTTTTTTCCGGATATTTCAAACTTAAAACGGTAAAAGCTGTTATTGCTTTATCATACTTTTTTTGCTCTAAATAAACATGTGCCAATGTTTCAGTCATTAAATTATCACTGTCAGTACTACTCTCAAATTCTTGATTACTAAAAGTAAAAGATTTATCAGGTTTTATTTTGGGATTTGAAGCAATAAATTTTTCAATGAGTTCAAAATTAGTCTCAGAAGAAACTGATTGTTTCTCAAGGTTTACATTGGTTTCTGCCTTGTCTGATTTATTATCATCTCTTTGTATGGGGTTAATTGATGTTATTTGAAGCCATTCATTAAAAGAATGGTTTTCTTCAACATCAAACTTTAGTGGTCTGCCAATCGGTAAAGTACTCGAAGAATCCGATAGTTCCACGATCTTAACAGACTTTCTCTCTATTTGTCCGTCTTTAATTTCTGTAAAGCTAATATCATCAACAGAAGAGACTTTGCTCAATGATAATGTCTTAGTTTGTGACCTATTGTTAAAATCACTTGAAGTAATATAATCAAACATTACAGATCTGTCCGTAGTATAGGCGGCAGTAAGTTTTAACTCATTATTGTATTTAAAGCTATTTTGATTTTTTAATCCGTTAAGATGTAAAAAGTGAGCTGCCTGAAAATATGGAAAATCATCCAAAATACCTTCTAGATCAGATGTCTGCTGCTCCTTAATATTTTGTGGATGACTTAAATAGTTTCCAAATTCAATTATATTCATTTGTATTTCTTCTAATTTACCATTTAGCAACAGCCGCGTTAAAAATATCTTGTGTTATTCTTTCAAAAATTTCCTCGTATGCAGTATCCAGAATAACTCCTATCAGCTGTACATTCGCGTCATAATCACTATAGAATGAAAAAGTTTGTTCAAAATTATCTTCTTCCTTCAGCCTATTGAAAAAGCGAACTCTGACCCCTATTGTGAGTCTACTTTGCGCAGCTGTTTGTTCTGCAGTAGCTGCAATTGGCACAATTCTGTATTCTGTTATTTCACCCTCAAAATGTAAATCACCACCTGCGTTGGTTAAATTTAAATTTGTCTGTCTTAAAAAAAGATCCTGTAGTGCCAACGTAAAATTTTGGCTTAATGAAGGTTCCACTAAACGCGCATTATTTGGAAAAAAATCTATTTGAATGGTTTCAGCATCACCTGTACTACCTCCGGTAAAAGAGTACACCCCACATCCTTGTATTACGAAGATTGAAAATATTATTACCAGCCATTTTATTTTTTTCACTTGTTTGGATTTTTGTAATTATTTATAATTAAGTTAATTAAAAGCCTGCCTGCCGGCAGGCGGGTTTATTCATGTTCGTTTCATTTGTTTTTATTTCTAGTTGTCTTCTTTCAACTCACCTGCCATGTCAGAGGCAGGTATTCCATAAGTCAATTGTTTTCCTCCACGCAAAAACAAAAGGATTGGAAAAATTATTGACCCGCTCGTTTCAATACTGCAAATTAAGATAATTATTTGTAAAGAAACAATGTTCGATTATTACAAATCATATTGTTTAATCTTTCGGTACAATGTTCGCTCTGAAATACCAAGCTCTTTTGCGGCCAACTTTCTTTTGCCTTTGTTTCTTTCAAGTGATTGTTTGATCATTTCAAATTCCTTCTCTTGTAAGGAAATTGTTTCTTCTACTGTTTCGGCATCATCAAAACTATCTAATCTGGAATCTCCCTGAAATATTTCGGTTTTGGGTTTGGGTATAAATTCTAATGTATTGTTGATATTTTCCGTTTTGTCTTCTTTGCCATAAATTTTATCAATCAGGACTTGCGTGTTTTGTCCTTTCCCACCAGCTTCTTCACTTTCTATTAACTCCTGAGTTAATTTCTTTAGATCCGTAATATCATTTCGCATATCAAACAAAATTTTATACAGTATCTCACGCTCATTAGCAAAATCAGTATTTGAGATATTGTCAGAAACTATAGCGGGTAAATTTTTACTGTGGTCCGGGAGATAAGATTTTAGTAGACGATCACTTATCGTTCTATTTTTTTCTATTACAGATATTTGTTCGGTTAAATTTCTTAACTGTCTAATATTACCAGGCCATGAATAACCAAGCAATGTGTTAACGGCTGCGTCATCTAATCGGATTGTTGGCATTTTATATTTTTGAGCAAAATCCGAAGCAAATTTTCTAAATAATAAATGTATATCAGCATCTCTGTTTCTAAGTGGAGGTAGATGTATTTCCACCGTACTCAATCTATAGTACAGATCTTCCCTGAATTTTCCTTTATGGATTGCATCTGACATTTTCATGTTAGTAGCTGCAACAATACGTACATCGGTTTTTTGTACTTTAGAAGAACCAACCTTCAAAAATTCGCCATTTTCTAAAACCCGAAGCAATCTGACTTGTGTAGTTAGAGGAAGCTCTCCAATTTCATCCAGAAAAATAGTACCTCCGTCTGCTACCTCAAAATACCCGCTACGATTTTGAATTGCTCCGGTAAAGGATCCTTTTTCATGTCCAAACAGTTCACTGTCTATTGTTCCTTCTGGTATTGCTCCACAATTAACCGCAATATATTTAGCGTGTTTTCGATGAGACAAACTATGTATAATTTTTGGAACTACCTCTTTACCCACACCGCTCTCACCGGTAACTAGAACAGAAATATCAGTAGGGGCAACTCTAATGGCTTTTTCAAGAGCTAAATTTAATTGCGTATTATTCCCAATAATTCCAAATCGTTGTTTTATTGCTTGTAATGAATCCAAAATTAAAAATATAAAGTTAAATGTTTAAAGTTAAAAGTATTTCAATCCCTAAATAGTGCTGACGAATTGATATTAATGTTTTTCTTTAGATTATCCACTGGATTTACTAGTTTAAATTTTTGTCCCGAGTAAAGTTGCTGAAGTGCAATCATCAATCCTTACGGAAACTATGTCACCTATCTCTTCATCACCTTTAGAAAATACAGCTACTGCATTTTGTGAATTTCTCCCCATCCAATGCGCGTCAGATTTTTTTGAGTTACCCTCTATTAAAACCTCAACAGTTTCTCCAACAAACTGCTGCATACGATACAATCCATGTTTTTGTTGCAAGTTGATTATTTCCGATAATCTTCTCTTTTTTATTTCTAAGGGAATATCATCTACCATTTTTTTCGCGGCTAAAGTTCCTGGTCTCTCAGAATAGGCAAACATAAAACCAAAATCGTATTGCACATATTCCATAAGAGATAATGTTTCCTTATGGTCATCTTCCGTTTCCCCACAAAACCCTGTTATCATATCTTGTGAGATTGCGCAATCAGGAATAATTTTTCGAATATTATCTATTAATTCTATATATTCTTCACGCGTATGCTGGCGATTCATTTTATTCAGTATTCTCGTACTGCCCGATTGTACAGGAAGATGAATATATTTACAAATATTATCATATTTTGCCATTGTATGTAAAACGTCAATGCTCATGTCCTGAGGGTTGGAAGTTGAAAATCGAATACGAATCTTAGGTATGGATAAGGCAACCATTTCCAATAAATTAGAAAAATTTACTGCGGTAGCTTGTGCAATTTCAGATGCTTTATTCAAATCTTTTTTAAGTCCGCCTCCATACCATAAATAGGAATCAACGTTTTGACCTAAAAGAGTAATTTCTTTATAACCATTGTCCCAAAGATCTTGAGCTTCTTGAATTATACTTTGAGGATCTCTGCTGCGCTCCCTTCCTCTTGTGAAAGGAACAACACAAAATGTGCACATATTGTCACATCCTCTAGTGATTGAAATAAATGCAGAAACACCGTTGGAATTTAACCGTAGGGGAGAAACGTCGCCATAGGTTTCTTCCTTAGATAAGATCACATTAATGGCCTCTCTTCCATCTTCAACTTCTGCGATTAGTTCCGGTAACGATCTATACGCATCAGGACCAACAACCAGATCCACCATTTTTTCTTCCTCCAAAAATTTCTTTTTTAATCGCTCAGCCATACAACCCATCACCCCAATTTTCATATTGGGATTGATCCTTCTGACTCTATTATATTTTTGCAACCTTTTTCGAATCGTTTGTTCTGCTTTCTCACGAATAGAGCAGGTATTTACCAAAACTAAATCTGCATCTTCAAGATGATGTGTTGTATTATATCCTTCACTAGACAATATAGATGCTACAATTTCACTATCATTTAAATTCATTTGGCAGCCATAACTCTCTATAAATAGTTTCTTTTTATTCGTATTATCGGAGTTAAGCACTTGGTTAATAGTTAGTTCACCAGTATACTCATTTGGATTATTTTGGGTAAAAGAACGGGTAAAAATTTGATTTTCATTTATTGATAAATTATCTAAATCTTTAGTATCTAATACATTATCTTTTTTCTCCTGCATCTATTGGGTAAATATATTTTTTTAATTAATCTCAATTTTATTTTTTACCCATCATTTGGGTAAATGAATATTTTAGGGTACAAAGATATAAACTTTATGTGATATACTGACAATTTGTCAACTTTCTATCCAACCAACAGAGAAACCTATCAGAATATAATTATACAGTATGATTTATACGATTAATAAATAGAGAATATCAATATCCAATTATGATATAATACTGAAACAACACCATCAATAATCTATCAATTTAATTGTAGTTGTTAGAATTTAGTTTTTCGGTATGAATCCCAATATTTCTTATCATACATATCACTCATACTATGAGCTCTAATCAAATTATTCAATTCTTCCATGTATTCAATTCTTATACTAGAAATGGATAGTACCTTTACATCATCCAATTCTTTTTCTTGAAGTAAAGTAAGTACATGGGCATCCAATAAATTTATAATTTTACCAAGGGTTTCTATACTATTTGTTTTCATAATCTACTAATTCAATTTTATTTTTCACCAATGAATCTTCCCATTTTTCCAAAGCTAATTTTTTTACAAATTTTGAATGCGAATTAATTGTAATCATAGGCAATCCATGATTCTTTACCCATGCCTCGATAGTTGCTCTATCAACTGAATATATTTTTTCTAATTCTTGTTTTGAAATTCTTTCTTCTATCATTTTATATTAGTGTTTTAGTTAGTTCTTTTTTGTTTATATATCTTCTGTAATGCAATTCATTCAATATTGGTTCTGTGTGAACAAGACCGTATTTACCATTACATTCATCAAAGGTGTCTAATCCCTTTTCTCTAATAGTCCAATGAATTACCACCTATAAATCTTAATAGTTGATTGTAGAGGTTCTCTCTATCATTATAGTGGATTAGAAGGTGTGAATGGTATTTGGATTTGTCACTATCTTTTTCAATGGCATATTCAGTATATATGCAGTCATTCTTTTTGATATTTCTGTGTAGTTTTAAGATTTGTTTATGTAATATTTTACGGGATGGGTTTTGATGGTTGCCGTGTTTATAATCGAATTTTCTAATTGTTACTGCTATTTTATTCATCATTATTTATTGTTATTAAGTTATAAGTATGTTCTTGATGTGTTGATATATCACATCTTAAAGTACTCTATCCTAAATATGTTAATGTACCCTTTTCACCTACGTTTGTAGGAATGGATGGTTTGGGTTGAACCAATCTTCTAATAATAAATATGCAGAAAATCCCCAAACGTTAAATAAGAGTGATAAAAAGCGTAAAAAAAAATGAAATAATGATTAGTGAATTCAATTTAACCCATAAAGAGTATGGGTTCAGGTATAGATATTAAAATTTTGATTCAATACGTAAAAAATAGATTATACTTAAAAATTGTTGTAAAACAATGATAAATTGACAATGGTCATCTAAAGATAAAATGTTCTTTTTTATATTTGAAATGAAAATTATATTTTTCGGAGAAAGAGGCTCCGACACCTTGTCTTGTATCCACTATTCTTCTGTTTCACCGTAACTATAATCATTAATCATAGGTTACTAATCGTACCAAGTATCTCATAAGGTTAGTTGATTTAACGGTAGTGATGTAAATCAACTTACAAGTTAGACAGAAGGTCAGCTTTCCATCATCTGTGTTAGCTGTTTCACTCTAGCCATAGCTTTTTATTTATTGAATCTATAAAATAACCTAACACGATAAATATTTTGTGAAATACTTAACCCATCGTTTGAAAATAGTCTTGATTTCTGAGCAATATAATGTAGTTCATATCTAAATGCTTTAGATATTCGGTGCCCAAAGGCAAAGTGTATTCTCACCTGATTTACAAAAACTTCAGAAGGATTGTCATCCCTAAAGTTCTTAAAGCTTTCATATATTGCTTGAAAATAAATGGGCCTTTTTTTGCCAAACCAGATAAGATCTTGTGACTGAATACCAACCAATAACCTCAATCGTACATTGAAACTATTATCCAAAGAAGTCTGATAAAAAAAGAATCTTTCCTCTATACGTACTCGATAAAATAAATGCATGAATCCTAAATCTGGCCAATTAAGATTAAAATCCTGGTGAATTCTAAATTCATTTAAATTTGGATAATTCCTATTGGCTGTTCTAAACCATGCCACGGCCCCCGACACTGCAAACAGTTTATTAAATCGATAATTAATTGCAGGACGAATTAAAATCTGGTTCCATTCATAATTAGAGATAAATCCCCGGAATCCGATATCACCACCATAACTCAGATTCTTAGTAACCGGTACTGTTAAAGCATTATTAATCCAGAGTTGATTGTCCATATCCTGGCATCTACCTGAAATGCTATGGAATAATAGGATGGTCGCTAAAATTGGTATTGCAAATCTCATATCTCCGTGGAAGATAAACCATTTCTTATTAAGAAATCTAAAACTCAAATTAAAAAACAGATTCAATGCCGAAGTTTTTTATTCGTTCTGCAAAGGTATTCTTCATTATTTTTTTGTAAAGTCCAGGTTATGTGCATATGAAAAAATTAAACGATAGAAATTAACATTGGGTCTATGTTGCCATAGAAAGCCAACACGAAAATTAGAGAGATTTGTCAACTGACGACCGAAGCCAGCATACAATCGGTTTTGATTGAGCCCTGATTCTCCTGCCTCACGATCAAACCAATAGTCAAACCTGTCAAAGTCAATAAAAACTTCATCAAACAC
>DAOUPU010000172.1 GCA_030625995.1 Flavobacteriaceae bacterium | reverse complement strand
CCTATTACGGAATAATACTGTATTTTATTCTTGGTCTTATATCCAAAACCATTAAGTATTTCATTCATCGGATCCATTATAATCATAGATGCTACACCAAGGAATTTAGAATTTAATATTCTTCTGTCGTTTCTTATTATTGCTCCTTTTGCTTCAAAAAATAATTCCCCAATGACAGATCCTAAAACCGGTGTTATAACTATATCTTGCCAGGATGGTATTTCGGCAAATGCTTCCACACCATACTCCCAAAAAAATGTCGACATTAAAGTTGAATATAGGAATGACTCCCACCACCGATACCCACTCCCTCTGGCCGACATATAGTATATCGCGCCCACATAGGGATGCATGATCCAATTTAAAAACCAATCGTCCTGATCCCATACAGGACCTGCCCGTACGTTCTCCTTCCATTGATTGATCAGTCCCTCTTCTCTGATCTTGTCTTTATCCCATCCTGAAAAGCTCTCTGGTGAAACCCATAACACTGCAAAAGCCACGAAGGTTCCACCAATATATAAAGCCGTGTTCAGACCCAATCTTTTTGGGTCTCTTACAGGGTCATAGGTCATGCGGTTTTGGATATAATCCATGGCTGACCCTGAAATCACTAAATAGTCCGGAGTATTTTCAGGAACATCTACCTGATTAGTTAAGAGAAGTTCGTTTCCAAACTGTAATGGCTTGGTTTTATAATATATATTTGTTGTAGTAAGGGAATCACTTTGCGAAAAAACGGAGGAATAAGTCATTAGCAAAAATAAAGCTAACAATATATCCTGAAGACATCTTTTACATTTCATAGTTTGCAAATATAAAAAGATTCTTTCGTCTGGTAAATAAATTTTTCTCGCTTATATAATACTATAAATTTGCAATAACACGCTCCAACTTTTCTAAAACATCTTTTGCAAAAACCTCTACTTTTTCGTTTTTTACAGATAGCATGGAGGCAATTGGATCTACGGCTGAAACTTCTATTTCTCCGTTATCATGTTCTTCGACAATTACGTTGCAAGGTAAGAAAACTCCCAATTTACTATCCTCCTTTAATGCGTTAAAAGCATAGTTAGGATTACATGCTCCCAAAATGACATACTTATTCATGTCAACATCCAATTTTTTCCTGAATGTTGATTTAATATCGATCTCTGTCAGAACACCAAATCCCTCTTTCTTTAACTCTTCGGTAACTTTTTCTATGGTTTCCTCAAAGGATATACCATCTTGCATTTTTTTGTTAATAAAATAACTCATAATAGTGTGAATTTTAAGTTTGTAGAAATTGAGTAAAACTTCTTATTATAGATCGCAAAATTAACAATTAATATCAAGGACCTATGTAACATTAGTTCTAAAATTCCGTTAATTGGTTTATTAGATCTAAGTATCGAATAAAATCCATGATGGAGAAACAACAAACCACTAAGGACAGGTTTAATTCGAACTAAATTAATATTAAAAATGATTGATCATGCATTTTTTAACTGAAGGATCTCACTAATAAAAACTTATATTTGTAAAAATTAATGTTATGAATTATATTTTGTTTGATGGTACATCACACATCGACTTACTCCCCTTAACTTACACAAAACCAGTAGCTGACATAAGAATAGGAATCCTAACCATTAGAGAAAAATGGGAAAAAAGGTTGACAAGTACTATAACAACTGTCACAGAAGAATATCTACAGGATAAATATCCTATGGTGGAAATGGAGGAAAATGTAATGATAAATGCTTCGTTTGTGCCAACGGAAGGATTGGCAGAGATCATCATGAATTTGAGGGAGAACCAAATGGTGATAAAAGATGATGAAATTATTGCATTCTTTACAAAAGATACACAGGAGGAAGTAGATTTTGACAGCTATGACACCATAAGGTATGACGGACCTGTTATACAATTAAAACAAACCTGGGATATTTTTAAAAATAATGGAGAAGCCATAATAGCAGATTTCGATCTCATAACCAAAGGAAGAAAATCGGCTCCAATACCCAATAGCGTCCATTGTATCAATAAAGAACAAATATTTTTGGAAGAAGGAGTTGATATCGAAGTTGGTGTTCTTAATGCCAAGAATGGTCCTATTTATTTAGGAAAGAACACGGAAATTATGGAAGGCAGTATGATTCGTGGTCCATTTGCCATGGGCGAACACTCCGTAGTAAAAATGGGTGCAAAAATTTATGGATCAACTTCTTTGGGTCCAAAATGCAAAATAGGAGGAGAAGTTAATAATGCAGTCCTATCTGGCTATTGCAGCAAAGGGCACGAAGGTTATCTTGGAAATGCTGTCATTGGAGAATGGTGTAATTTGGGTGCCGACACAAATAATTCAAATCTAAAAAACAATTATGCCGAGGTTAAAATGTGGGACTACGAAAAGGAAGGTTTTCAAAAAACAGGTCTTCAGTTCTGCGGTTTGATAATGGGTGATCATTCAAAATCCGGAATTAATGTAATGTTCAACACTGGTACTGTAATTGGAATCTTTACTAACATATACGGTTCTAATTTTCCCAGAAATTTTATACCATCTTTTTCTTGGGGTGGCGCAGCAGGATTTACTACATATCAAATGAACAAAGTAAAAGAAACCGCAGCCTTGGTGATGAATAGAAAAAATGAAGCTTTTACAAAAGAGGATGAGAAAATTCTAGACCACGTTTTTGAAATCACTAAAAAGTTTAGGGTATTTAAATAAAAAGAGGGCTTAAAAGCCCTCTTCAATTTATATAAGATTCTATTTATTTGTACGCTTCAAAACTTACAGGAAGATACTCGATGGTATTGAAGTCAAATGGCTCGTCTGTTTCTTCATTCAACATTTCATGCTCTGCTAAGATTGATTCATTTTCACTATAGGCATTAAATCCCTCTGGTAAATATTCTTTGGTATCGAAGTCAAAAGTTTCATCCTCTTCTTCATTAAGTAATTCATATTCTTCCATTATGGATACATCTTCATAAGGATTAAATCCTTCCGGTAAATAAGCTTTTGTATCAAAGTCAAAAGGCTCGTCTTCTTCTTCAAAGAAATATTCATAAACATTATCGTAAGTGGCATACATCAATTTATAAGGATTAAAGTCTTTTGGTAAATATTTTTGAATATCAAAATCAAATGGTTCATCTTCTTCCTCTATTTCCACTTCAAAAATAGAATCTACTGCTGAGTTTGAAATATGATGAGTGATATTTATAAAATTAGCACTTAAATTGTCTCCAAAATTTATTGTTCTGTGGTCGAGATACTGAGCTGAGATTGTTAAACTTACAATCAATAAGCAAGGAATAATTAATTTTTTCATGATATTATATTTTATGTTTTGAGTTTTTTACTTACAGTACTATGCTTTGCACAATACCTTTTATATTATAATAGACTACTGAACTTAAATAATGTTACATGATTTTTAAGTTATTTTTTAATATTTCAATAAAATATAGGTGTCATTGAGAACTAATTATACTTATCTTGCTGTATTACTGATACTTATGATATTGTTAAAATTTTCATGATAATATGTTTTACTTTATAGAATTAACAATTAATTTTAGGTCAACCTATAAATCACCATTATAATATGAAAAAAATTGTTGTACTCACCGGGGCTGGTATGAGCGCTGAAAGTGGTCTAAAAACGTTTAGAGATGCTGATGGTCTTTGGGAAGGTCATGATGTTATGGAGGTTGCCTCTCCCCAAGGCTGGTACGCAAATAAAAATTTGGTTCTTGATTTCTATAATCAGAGGAGAAAACAATTATTAGGTGCACAACCAAACAAAGCTCATACATATATTGCTGCGTTGGAAAAAAAATATGAGGTTAGCATTATTACCCAAAATGTAGATGATCTACACGAGAGAGCAGGTAGTACAGATATAATTCACTTACATGGCGAACTTCGGAAAGTAAGGAGTGTCAATAATGAAGAATTGGTTTATCAGTGGGATGAAGAGCTGAATCTAGGGGATCTGGCAGATGACGGATGTCAGTTGAGACCTCATATTGTATGGTTTGGGGAAGCAGTCCCATTGTTAGACAAGGCTATAGAAATTACTAAAAAAGCAGATATATTAGTGATTATTGGGACATCCATGCAGGTTTATCCTGCGGCCAGTCTAATACATTATATTAAAGCCGCTATACCTATTTACTTTATTGACCCTAATCCAAACATTTTAACGAATAGCTATGATAATCTGACAATTTTTTCAGAAAAAGCGAGCATCGGAGTTGAAAAATTGGTTAAGATTCTAAAATAATAATTGACAATTTGCATATTCCGAATGACAAATAGCTGCTATGATTTAATTTGATGATTTGAAAATGGATTGATTTGAAAATTGGTGATTTG
Organism: Flavobacteriaceae bacterium; assembly: GCA_030625995.1. Lineage (GTDB taxonomy): Bacteria > Bacteroidota > Bacteroidia > Flavobacteriales > Flavobacteriaceae > Lutimonas. Next base: position 1,046 of record DAOUPU010000172.1, on the reverse strand, counting down.
GTAAATGATATTCTGGTACCGCCCGCAAAATGCAAAAAAGCAGACAGCACATCCTGAAATAAAAAATAGGGAGGAATTAGTTATTGATCAACACAAATCTAGGAATTTTAGATGTTCAAATAATTTTACACAATTGAACAGTTCAACAAAAAAACAAATTACCCTATACCCTATATAAAGTGACCACCAAATATGAAATAACAGTCCTATGATCTAATTTGATGATTTGAAAATGGATTGATTTAGATCCCGGTTATCCTTTTTTTATATTCGCCGAGGGCATCGGCCAATCTTTGTTTTGAGGTCGAATCTCCTGGAACATTATGTGAGGGATGAATAAAAAGTTTTACTCCGCGATCGGCCAGAATTTCTGCTACTGTGGTTACCGTCATCCAAACTGTGGTCATAAAAGCCATTGTGGAAACAGGCCCTATTTTATCAATATGGCCCTTCAAGGGCACTGTTGCATCATCGGAGGGTGCACAGGAATCTACCACTATATCGGCCAGATCGAACAACGTTTGACCACAGGAATGTTTTGTAGTTTTACCTTTTGCCTGCGCCGCAGATCCATAAACGATGACTTTCATCCCTCTTTTCTTAGCCTCCAGGGCAATGTCAATATTTACGGCATTCACTCCGGTATGGGAAAATAGCCACATGGTATCTTCTTTATCAAAATTATGCCCTTTCATAATTTCTGTACCATAACCTTCTACGCGTTCAAGGAAAATGAATTGTTCTACGCCCATTTGGCCAATAATGTTGGTGAAGAAAGTTAATGGCAGTTCCACTATGGGATGAAATCCCACAAATCCACCAATTCTAGGATACATCTCCTCAATGGGGAGGGTGGCATGGCCACAGCCAAAAGTATGTACCCATTTCTTTTTTTCTATGGAATCGGCCATAACAGTTGCGGCTTTTTTAATATTCTCCATTTGGGTTTCCTCAATCTTGTCCACTACGTTTCTGGCATTATCTAACCATTGTTTTGCTAACATCTTATTCTATTTTAATTAATTATTACACTGTATTTTTTCTTT
>DAOUPU010000099.1 GCA_030625995.1 Flavobacteriaceae bacterium | reverse complement strand
GTATTTGTAGGTAGGATACGTAGAGATGAATCTCAAGCTAAAACTTTAAATATGTGGGTAGTATCGGATAATTTACGCAAAGGTGCGGCGACCAATACCATTCAGATTGCGGAATATTTAATCGAAAGAGATCTTTTATAAGATAATGATTAAGTGTCAAAATCAAAACTTGTGGGGCAGGATTTAAATAATTGACTTTTAACTTGTGACGCATTGTTGGTGAAAAACACCAACACTGGCATAATATCTTATAACGAATTGGTTAATTATAAAAAAAGGCCCTTTCAAATGAAATGGCCTTTTTTTCGTCTAAATCTAATTCAATATCTAAAAACCTCAGATCGGCCTAAATTATTTTTCAACCTTTAAAACATCTTTCATTACTTCTTCTAATTGATGTTTTGGTAAGGCTCCTTGCGACATTTGAGGTTGATTATCACTTGGCACAAAAAGCATAGATGGAATGCTTCTTATTCCAAAAGCAGCTGCTAGTTCCTGCTCAGCTTCCGTATCGACCTTATAAATATCTACTTTTCCTTTATATTCATCTGAAAGTTCCTCTAATATCGGTGCTACCATTTTACATGGTCCACACCAATCTGCGTAAAAGTCAATTATACATGGCTTATCTCCTTCAAACTTCCATTCTTTATTTTCTTCGTAATTAAATACCTTCTTTAAGAACGTTTCTTTTGTTAATAATTCAGTCATCTTTATATATTTAAAATATTTCTATTGTTTTACAATTACTAAGCAATATATATGCCACTTAATATTATGGACAAAGTGACACATATTTTGTCTATTAGTCGGTAACTAAAGTTACGTTTTGTATGATCTTACTAACTTGTACGTCAAACATCATATATAAACTAAAATATCTATTATGAATTCAAAAGTAACTATGGTCCTTCGTATTATTCTGGGGCTAATTTTAATTATTTTCGGTGCAAATAAATTTGCGGGATTTATGCCAGCCCCAGAGCTTTCTGAAGCTGCAAATAATTTTTGGAGTGCCCTCAGCACGGGTTATATATTCCCTTTAATAGGTGCTATAGAAGTAGTAGCAGGCCTACTGTTAGTAATTAAGAAATGGGTGCCATTTGCATTAATATTATTTGCTCCTATCGCACTTAACTTTATGTTTTTTCATCTAGTGTTAGCTCCAAGTTCAATTGGACCTGCTGCTTTGGCTGCAATTCTAACAATTATACTTATTTATGCAAATTGGGATAAATACAAGGCATTGTTTGACTAAAATTTCAATAAAAAAAATCCAGCAATAAATTGCTGGATTTTTTATGTTAGACGGATATATTTGCCTTTTTCATGTTTAAATGGAACTCTTGATATAGTTCTAAAAGATTCATAATTGCAGATATGAGATCTTTAGTTTCTAATAGGATTCCAAAATATAAAGTAGTGTTCTTAGCACTTGATTCTTCAGTACGAATACGATTTATCTGTTTTTCAATTGACTCAGAAACATGATTAAACAGATGCTGTTTTTTAGAAAGTATTTCAATTAACTTTTCAAAGTCTCTAACTTCAAAAGTCTTTGTAATGTCAAAAAGCATTTTCTCTAATTCATCATCTATAGCTCTCAAGTCATTAATTTGACCTTTCTTTAAATTTTTATGGTTATTGTTTACATGCTTATAACTTGCTTTTGAAATATAACTGATCGACTGCGATATATCTTGTAAATATCCAAGTATTAAGATATAAAACCTGCTCGCCTCCACCGAAGTGTCATCTAAAGATTTAATAAAATAAAATGCTTCATCTTTTAAATTATCTACTTCAGCATTTAATTTTCCAACATGTTTATCCGTTTTTTTCAGCTTATTCAAATCATGCGTTGACAAATCGTTTACTACGTTAGAATACAATTTATTCACACGATGAATTACTTCTGAAATATGATCCGATGTTTCTTCGATCACGCCATTGATAGTTACTAATTCAGCCCTTTTAATAATACGCTTTGATGTTTTTTCTTTTTCTTCAGTTCTGTGTTTTATAAAATTTCGTATTATCAAGAAAAATACCAAGGTCAATATTAGTCCAACAGCTGTTATACCTCCAAGATGGATAAGATAAGCAAACACTCCTGATGTGATGAAAGCTATTATAGCAGTAAAAAACCACCCCCCCACTACATTTAGCACACCCGCAACTCTATACACTGCACTTTCCCTATCCCATGCTCTGTCCGCTAATGAAGTACCCATAGCAACCATAAAAGTTACATAAGTAGTTGATAAAGGTAATTTATAGGATGTTGCAATCGAAATCAATATACCTGCCACCATTAAATTAGTAGTAGCTCGTATTGCGTCAAAGGCCGGCACTTCAAAAGTTTTCTTTTGTGGTAATTTTATAGTTGGTTTTACAAATTTTCTTTCTATCCAATCAGTTGCCGATTTAGGTAATACAAAATCTACAGCACTGGAAATTCCAACAGATGATCTTACAATTAATCTTGATAAAGTATTCGGCTGAAAACGTTCGTGACCTTCATCCTGACGTGCTAAATTTACTTCAGTTGCTGCAACTTTACGAGCTTTGGATGAAAACCAAAGGGTGAGTACCATGATCACTCCCGCAATAAATAAATATAATGTTGGTGTAGGAACCTTGCCAGCTAAAACTTCCATGCTAAATTCATTAGCAGGTATACCTGAAACACTCCATGCTTCATACGAATTCCATGCTGCCATTGGTACGCCTATAAAATTCACCAGATCATTTCCTGCAAAAGCAAGTGCCAAAGCAAAAGTACCAACAGAAATAATAATTTTATATAAATTAATTTTAAATACCTGAGTTAACATATAAGCCAATACTGTCCATATTGCAAAGAAAAATGCTATTATCACTATCTCATTCCCCTCAAGAAACTCTTTTAAATTACTGTAATAATCAGTTCCTTTCAATCCTTTCATAAAAATAAAATAGGTAATTGCCGTTAAAGCTATTCCTCCAAAAATTGCCCCATAAATCCTGGGCTTTTGTTCGAAATTAAATGTCATAAATAATCGAGAAATATATTGAACGATCGCGCCAATAGAAAAAGCAAACACAACCGATAATAGAATACCCAGTATAATTGTAACGGCCTTTTCAGAATTAATATATTGCGATAAATCAGATATAGTTTTGGTATCAGAAGACGCTATTTTTATCAAAGCCACAGCGACAGCTGCTCCCAACAATTCAAAAACTATGGAAACTGTTGTTGATGTTGGCATTCCTAAAGTATTGAAAAAATCGAGAAGGAGGATGTCAGTTACCATAACAGCCATGAATATTATCATGATCTCATTAAAATAAAACTCGCCCGGATTAAAAATACCCTTTCTTGCAACCTCCATCATGCCACTGGAAAAAATTGCTCCAATCGCTATACCAAAACTGGCAACGATTAAAATGGTTCTCATGGAAACCACTTTTGAGCCAATAGCCGAATTCAAAAAATTAACAGCATCATTACTAACACCAACGACTAAATCGATTAAAGCTAATGCTACCAACGCAATTAACATAAGCAAGTAAATATTATCCATGTCTTTTGATATTTATATTAAGATATACCGCTGCAAAACTACTTTACATTAAAACCTTGTGTGTTAACTTAGTGTTAACAATTTCACTTGATTATACAAGATATTTAACCTTATCTTAATAGCTAATTAATACAAATGCATAAATTTGCTCGATTTTCATAAAATATACATAATGAGGAGAACGAAATTTAAATTAAGGTTAACTTTCTTGATCTTTTTAATTACTAATTTGTACGTAATGTCTCAGGAAACAGAGAAAAATCAATTTAGTTTTAAATGGGAGAATGGTTTTAAAGTGGAAAGTTTAGACAAAAAATTCAAACTCAAATTTGGCGGAAGAATTCATCTCGATCATGCTTATTTCAACCAAAACGAAGAACTAGATGCCTCTTATGGATCATTGGAAAGCACAACAGGCACAGAGTTTAGAAGGTTGAGATTTTTTATTTCTGGAACAATATACCAAAATGTCGAATTCAAACTTAACGTTGATTTTGCCGGTGGAGAAGCTCGATTAAAAGATGCTTATATCGGTGTAAAAAATATACCTATTGTAGGAAGAATTCGAGTAGGTCATATAAAAGAACCTCTAAGATTCGACGCTCTATCCAGTAGTAAAGATATAACCTTTTTGGAACGTGCTATACCAGCCGATTTTGCCAACGAGAGAAATAATGGTATTTTGCTAATGAACGATTTTCTAAATAATAAATTATCTGTACAAACCGGGATTTTCAGAAATTCAGATGATTTCGGCAACGACAAAGGAGCTGATCACGACATTGCCTGGACTTCAAGAATTACAACCTTGGCCATTAACAATGTAGAGAAAGAACAATTGCTTCATATTGGCGCCTCCTATAGCTATAGAAAACCTGACAGAGAGGAATATGACATATCCGTAAGGCCTAAATCTCATTTAAGTAGAAAATATATTACAACCGGAAATATACCAGGAGTTCAGACCGTTCAGATCATTAATTTGGAAGCGGCCTATTCTAATGGTCCTTTTACGGTTCAAGGTGAATATTTAAATTCGGCTGTCGAACAAAAAACAGATATCTCCTCTGAAACTTTCAATTTTAAAAACTACTATGCCCAAGTAAGTTATTTTCTTACCAAAGAACATCGACCATTTACAAATTCCTATAGTACTTTTGGTAGGCTAAAGCCAAAAAATAATGTATTTAATGGTTCTAAAGGAATTGGAGCTTGGGAAGTTGCTTTGCGGTATACGAATACGGATCTAAACAGTGGGAGTATTAGCGGCGGAGAGCAAGAGGATATTACTTTAGGGTTAAATTGGTATCTCAACCCCGCAACGAGAATTATGCTGAATCAAGTTTGGACTCACTTTCCGGGTGCAGGAAATCTCAATATTTTTGAAGTAAGATTCCAAATAGATTTTTAGATTGCAAAAGTATCTCATTTATTAATAGTCTCAAATAATACGGGGTCTGAATTTATCCAGGCCTTTTTTGTATTATATTTGATAAAAAAATGTATGCGTCGATTCTTTATACTATTAATTCTAATACCAATAATATTTAGCTGCCACAGTCAAACAAAAGAAAATATGTCTAAAGAGTTCAAATATACAAATGACCTAATCAATGAAACAAGTCCCTACCTTTTACAACATGCACATAACCCTGTAAACTGGCATGGATGGAATAAAGAAACCTTAGATCTTGCCAAAAAAGAAAATAAATTATTATTAATTTCCATTGGATATTCTGCCTGCCATTGGTGTCATGTAATGGAGCATGAGAGTTTTGAGGATTCCACTGTAGCAGCTATAATGAACGAAAACTTTATCAATGTAAAAGTAGATCGTGAGGAGCGTCCGGACGTGGATCAAATTTATATGAATGCCGTGCAACTGATGACCGGTAGAGGAGGATGGCCACTAAACTGTATCGCTTTACCAGATGGAAGACCCGTATGGGGAGGTACATATTTTCCTAAAGAAAATTGGATGAAGGCACTTGTACAGATCATCGAATTATATAAGAATGATCCAAAGAAGATAGAAAATTATGCCACAAAATTAACCGAGGGTATAAAACAATCAGATATTATTCCGCTTAACAAAGAGGAGGCTAGATTTACTAAAACTGAATTGGATAGTGCAATTATAAATTGGCAATCCATAATAGATCTAAAAAATGGAGGTAGAGCCGGTGCTCCGAAATTTCCAATGCCTAATAATTTGCAATTCCTGTTACGTTATGGTGTGCAAACCAACAATACCAAACTTATAGATTATGTAAATACTTCCTTAACACAAATGGCTTACGGTGGAATTTTTGACCAAGTTGGGGGAGGATTCGCACGGTATTCAGTTGATGATCATTGGCATATTCCGCACTTTGAAAAAATGCTGTATGATAATGCACAGTTGGTAGATCTGTATTCCAATGCTTATTTAGTTACAAAAAACCCATTGTATAAGGAGGTGGTAGTTGAAACTACCAAGTTTATTGAACGTGAACTTTATAATGAAATCGGTGCCTTTTATTCATCCCTGGACGCAGATAGCCTTACCGAAGATGATGAATTAGAAGAGGGTGTTTATTATGTGTGGACCAAAGAAGAACTCCAAGCTGTCCTAGGTGATGATTTTGATTTATTTTCAAAATATTACAATATAAATTCCTATGGGAAATGGGAAAATGATAAATACCATTTGATCAGAAAAATATCCAAGCAGGACTTTTCCATAAAAAATGACATTCCCATAAATGAATTAGATAAAAAAGTGGAGGAATGGAGAATAATTTTATTGAAGGAGAGAGAAAAAAGGAATAGGCCTAGATTGGACGATAAAACACTGACCTCATGGAACGCGTTAATGCTAAAAGCCTATGTCAAGGCGTATAGCGTTTTTAACGAAGATAGATACTTAAAAATGGCATTAAAAAATGCTCACTTTATTATAAACCATCAATTTAAAGAAGATGGGGGACTATTTAGGAACTACAAAAATAACAAGAGTAATATTGAAGCTTATTTAGAGGATTACGCAACAGTAATTGATGCTTTTATTAATTTATACGAAGTGACTTTAGACGAGAGCTGGTTGCGCACTTCTAAGCAATTAACCGATTATACATTCGATCATTTTTACGATGAACAAAATAAGATGTTCTTTTTCACTTCTGATAAGGAACAGGATTTAATTACAAGGAAAATAGAAATCGATGACAACGTAATTCCCTCTTCCAATTCTATTATGGCAAGAAATTTATTTAAATTAGGTCATTATTTCAACAATAAAAATTATAGCTCGAACGCGTCGGCAATGTTGAATAATGTAAAAGCGAATGCCATTAAATATGGTGGTGGTGCATCTAATTGGTTGATCCTATACAACAATTATTTAGGAGATTTCTATGAGATCGCCGTATCGGGAAGTGAAGCTGTCGAAATAGTAAAAGAAATTAACAAAGTTTATATACCAAATAAATTGATTGTTGGAAGTACAAAAGATAGTGACTTACCATTATTGGAATACAAATACTCTGAGAACGAAACTACTATTTATGTTTGTGTAGATGGTGCATGTAAATTACCTGTTAATGAAACGGAACAGGCTTTAAAACAAATAAATATAAAATTTTAAAAATGAAATTTCTACAAATATTTTTAATCACCTTGGTTGCTTTTGAGCATATCTATTTTATGATTCTTGAAATGTTCCTATGGACGAAACCCAAAGGATTAATGATATTTGGAAACACAAAAGAAGCAGCAGAAAATTCTAAGGTTTTGGCTGCCAATCAAGGACTATACAATGGGTTCCTAGCCGCAGGCCTAATTTGGGCTATTCTTGACAAAAACTATGGTACTCAGATTGCAATCTTCTTCTTAAGTTGTGTGGTAATTGCAGGGATTTATGGTGCTTATTCAACTAAGAAATCAAAGCTTTTTGTTGTACAGGCCCTTCCGGCTATTCTTGCACTTATAATTACACTATTAAATTCATAGGTTTATATCATTAACTTTCTTGATCTAAGAATAATCATAAAAATTAAATCTAAAATCTGAGGACGGTCCAAAATATTTGCTCAATGCCAGGATTCATTATTAAAACAATTTCTTAGGTTTTATGGCTATAAAATCTTTTAAATAATAGGGTTCAAAATAAGCAATATCTTCAAAGTCTCTATTCACAAATTTTTTATACGACAATTCCACCATTTCTTTTGCTGACGGAAAATATCCTTCCAAAAAAATAGCGCTATCATGATGAATAAATTCTTTGCATTTTAGAGCTCCATCTCCTAAAAAATATACTTTCCCTTTTTCTAAATATTCTGAAAACGAATTTTCATCAATTATTTGTGCTTGCGTGTCTCTTATTTGTTTTCTTTCAGAATTGAAAACTGCGCTATACACTTCCATTCTGCGTGCATCCAAAAGTGGAACGATCAAGTCTCCCTTCTCAACAATAATTGCATTTGCCAAAGAAGATAATGTAGGAATCGCAATTAATGGTTTATCCAAAGAAAAGCATAGTCCTTTAGCAGCGGAAACACCTATTCTCAAACCCGTGTACGACCCTGGTCCGCTACTTATAGCAATAGCATCAATATCGTCCATTTCCTTAAGCGATTTCTTAAGGACTTCTAAAATAATGGAATGTAGTTTCTCGGCATGAGAAAATTGCCCTTCATTCAATTCAATCAAAACCAACATTTCATCATCCACTGCCAGACTAACCGAGCAATTCTTGGTAGCGGTTTCTATATTTAGAATAGTTGCCAAAAGTAAATTATTGTATTTTATTTAAATCTATTGAATTGTAACGGGAATCCCATAGTAAAATTCGAGTAATTTTACTTTAAATATAAAATCATATTTAGCTCGTAAAAAATCTGATTCTGCTTTTACCACTCGAT
>DAOUPU010000253.1 GCA_030625995.1 Flavobacteriaceae bacterium | reverse complement strand
GTCTACAATATCCTGTCCTTCAATAACATTACCAAAAACAGTGTGTTTGTTGTCTAACCAAGGCGTAGCAACGTGTGTTACAAAGAACTGACTTCCGTTTGTGCCTGGTCCGGAGTTTGCCATAGAAAGCACTCCCGGTTTATCATGTTTTAGATCAGGATGAAATTCATCGGCAAAACTATAACCGGGGTTTCCCGTTCCGGTTCCCTGTGGGCAACCACCTTGGACCATAAAATCAGCTATCACACGATGAAATTTTAATCCGTTATAATATTTTTCTCCTTGTGGTTTGGCGGAGTTTTCAAGATCACCTTCTGCTAAAGCAACAAAGTTACCTACAGTACCAGGCGTTTTTTCATGTTCAAGCTTAATTAAGATATCTCCCTTCGTTGTTTTGAAATTTGAGTATAGACCGTTTTCCATTTTTTTATAATTTTTTGCAAAGATAATTTATTATGCTAAGATGGAATCTTATTTTATGCAAATTTTTTTCATTAAATGCATCAAATAAAATGTTTTATTTCTTGTGTTGAAAGTAATATTTACCCATTTCAAACGTTATATTATTTTAAAAGGATAAAATAGAATTGTTATGAAAAAAATTACGCTAATAATGGCGGCCTTGCTGATCTGGACGACAGCTTCTGCCCAACTCCAATCAGAAGGATTTAGTAATAGTATATTGCCCGAAGGATGGACTTCTATAAATGAATCCAGTGGATGTCAAATGCAGTTTGGATACACAGGTACTATGCCGGAGAGTGGAAATCCTCTAGCATCGTTTTCTTCAGGAGCGGCATTTTTTGACGATTCACAATGTGGAACTTTAAGTAAAGATAGAATAGTTTTAACTGCACCGAGTATTAATTTAACTGGTGTTACTAATGCTGAATTGATCGTAATTTATAATTTACAGGTATTTGGTGATAAAGGAGAATTTATAGTGGAGGCATATAATGGTGCAGATTGGGTTCAGGTATATTTTCAAGATACGGATACACCGAGGAATACAGGAGCCAATCAGACTAAGATCATAGATGTTTCAGAACATATTAACAATACCTTTGCAGTTCGATTTATATATGATGATGAAGGAACAAGAGCCTGGGGATTAGGAATTGACAGTTATACACTTAATAACAATACAGTTGCCGGTATCGAAGAATTTGTAGATATTGATTTTAAATATTACCCTAATCCTGTTTCAAATTTCTTAAAGTTGAATTCCAAAGAAAACATTGAGGAAGTAAATATTTATAATATATTAGGACAGGAAGTAATGCATGAAAATTTTTCAACTAAAACCGCACAAATTGATTTGACTAATTTACCTGTAGGAGCATATATCGCACATGTTCAAATAGATAGCAGGGTAGGAACCATCAAAATATTAAAACAATAAATAAAATAGCAGTTCTATTTTACGCAAAGGTCATTTTATTAATGACCTTTTTTTTGTGCATAGTTTTAAGTGTTATTGAAAGACCTATAAATTCTGAATTTATAACCTGAGTTTTGCCTGATCAGCTTAAAAATTCTGCCGCCAATTTGTCTGTCCTTGGTATGATGGTGCAGATTCATCATTACTATTAAGAACAATCAGAGAAAGTGTGCCTTTGACGGACAGGTGGTTTAAATGTAAGACAAAGAGGAGTGTAACCTAATAGATAAGGATCAAACTTCTGGGTAGGTTTAAATGATTAATGTTGTATTCGTAATTCCCTGTTGGTCAAAACACCAACAAGGGTAATAATAGTGGATTCCCTTTTACAAGGGAATGACACACGGTCTGTTAAAGTCATTCTCGAAGTATCACAATTAAAAAATATTAATAGCGGATCCCATTTAACCCGGGAAGAAAGAACTACTGTTCGTGCCATTCCCGTGGATACGGGAATCTATAATCCAACCATAGTGGATTCTTTTTTTTTACATAGGAATGATACACAGAACGATAGGTATCTAAAGAAAAAGACCGCTAAGGAATAAATTTCAATAACGGCCTAAAAAAAGGGATCTTCAATATTTTTAATAGTCTTGCTTTGAGCTATACAATTATCTCATATAGCATCCTACATAAATAGCATGTCATATTTTGATTTATTATTGAAAACCGATTGTATTTCTACAAATGAGGGATTAGGGGAGAAAAGGAGCTTTTCTATAGAGGTATACCTTATTTGTTTAAAATTATGACTCATATAATTACTGAATATTTTCAATTTAATTAAATATTTGATCTCTGGAGAAAATATAACCTCAAAAGAAGCCTATAATATCTTCAACATGTAGTTTTTCTAACAATGAAAAACAACCCATTATTTGTTTTAATAAGAAAACACGGCCTTGTTTGACCAAAATTAATTATAAAGAGAAAATTGTTAAGTGAGGGAATAGTTAAAAAATAATATTTTAACTCTCAATTAAACGCATAATTTTTTGATTTATTTTAAATGATAAAAAAATATTATCGTCTTGCTCTGTTAAGCAATAAAAAATCCGCAAGTACGATTGCGCTTAATGCTTCAACAATTGGTACTGCTCTTGGTACCACACATGGATCATGTCTGCCTTTTCCTTGCATGATGACAATATTTCCATCGGAATCTATGGTATCTTGTTTTTGCATTATTGTAGCCACCGGTTTAAACGCAACTCGAAAATAAATATCCATGCCATTACTGATACCTCCTTGAATACCTCCTGACAAATTACTTTTAGTAGAGCCATCCGCTTTGAACAGGTCATTGTGCTCTGAGCCTTTCATTTTTGCACCGCAAAAACCACTTCCGTATTCGAACCCTTTGACTGCATTAATCGAGAGCATTGCTTTTCCAAGCTGAGCATGCAGTTTTTCAAAGATTGGTTCTCCAAGCCCGATAGGTACATTTTGAATAACACAGGTTATTGTTCCACCAATAGT
>DAOUPU010000084.1 GCA_030625995.1 Flavobacteriaceae bacterium | reverse complement strand
TACACGCAACTTATTGCCCGTAGAGTCAGAGAACTCTTCATTTTTTGCGAAATATTTCCATACAATCACATTCCGGATGATATTGAAGAATACAAAGCAGTTATTCTTTCAGGAAGTCCTTTTTCTGTTCATCAGGAAGAGGCACCTCACCCGGATCTGTCAAAAATTAAAGGGAAAATTCCTTTATTAGGGGTATGTTATGGTGCACAGTATTTTGTCCATAATTTTGGAGGAAAAGTGGAGCGATCAAAGGCCAGAGAATATGGTAGAGCTAACCTATCGTATATAGAACCCAATGAAATTCTATTTAAATTTATTGAGTTGGATGCCCAGGTATGGATGAGTCATGCAGATACGATCGTTAAAATTCCGACAAATTTTCATAAAATTGCCAGTACAGATGATGTTGACTATGCCGCGTATAAAATTGAAGGAGAACCAACTTATGCCATTCAATTTCATCCGGAAGTATATCACACTACAGATGGATTGCAATTGTTAGAAAATTTTCTTATTGATATTGCAGGGCTAAAACAAGATTGGACACCTTTTTCTTTTGTAGAAACGACTGTCGCAGATTTGAAAGAGCGGCTGCAAAATGACAAGGTTGTTCTGGGCCTTTCGGGTGGTGTTGATTCTACTGTTGCGGCGGTGTTACTGGATAAAGCCATTGGTAAAAACCTATATTGTATTTTTGTTAATAATGGATTATTAAGGAAGCATGAGTATGAACGTGTTTTGGATCAGTATAAACACATGGGTCTGAATATCAAAGGAGTAGATGCGGCGGATAGGTTCCTGGAAAAATTAGCAGGTCTCGAAGATCCTGAAGAAAAAAGAAAGGCAATAGGGAATGAGTTTATCGAGGTTTTTGATGAGGAAGCACATTTAATTACCGATGTAACCTGGCTGGGACAGGGTACTATTTATCCCGATGTGATCGAATCCATTTCAGTGAAAGGACCTTCTGCAACGATCAAATCTCATCACAATGTTGGGGGCTTGCCAGATTTTATGAAGTTAAAGGTGATCGAGCCTTTGAAGATGTTGTTCAAAGATGAGGTTCGAAGAGTAGGTAAAAGCCTGGGTATTGATGATGAGCTTCTGGGCAGACATCCTTTTCCGGGTCCGGGACTGGGAATTCGTATCTTAGGAGATGTTACGCATGAAAAAGTTCGAATTCTGCAGGAAGTGGATTTTATTTTTGTAGAGGGACTAAAAAACTGGAACTTATACAATGATGTTTGGCAGGCAGGAGCCATGCTATTGCCAGTAAATTCTGTAGGTGTGATGGGTGATGAGAGAACTTATGAAAGGGTGGTAGCATTAAGAGCTGTCTCTTCAACCGATGGAATGACAGCAGATTGGGTTGATCTACCATATAAATTTTTACAAGAAACATCTAATAAGATCATCAACAATGTTAAAGGAGTGAATAGAGTTGTATATGATATCAGTTCTAAACCTCCGGCAACAATTGAGTGGGAATAAATAATTGAGAATGTTTAATAATTATTCTTAACCTGCTTAGTTTTATACAAATTTTAGTTAATATTATAGATGCTTAAAATAACTTCATTAAATATTAGTTATTAAATCAACAATTGGATTTTCAAATGAAATATATTTATCTTATAATCTTCCTGTTTTTTATAGGAGCAACTTCAAGCTTTGCCCAGCAAAAGAAGTATATCACTTATAAAGTTTCTGAAGGTGAAACAGTGGCGAGTATTTCGAAAGAATTATTAATTACTCCTTATGATCTCCTAAAGCTAAATCCGGACATTAATAAAAATGTAAAAGCCGATGATATCTTAGTTATCCCGAATAAAGATTATGACCCTTCTAAGGAAATAGCAGAAATAGATCTGAAAACGATTACAGATCAGGATATCGTTGTTGATAATTACATTTATCACAAGGTGTTGCCAAAAGAAACTGTATATAGTATACTGAAGAAGTTTAAAGTGTCTAAAGAGGTTTTGAATGAATTGAATCCATATTTGTTAAAAGATGGTTTAAAAATAGACAATGTTTTAAAAATACCTTTGCAAATAAACGAAGCTGAAATTATTGAAATTGATAAAAGTACGCAACCTTATTTGGTTAAACCTAAAGAAACAAAATATAGCATAGCACGTAATTTTGAAATTTCCATTGATTATTTAGAACAATTGAATCCAAAGATTAAGGAAACCGGATTACAGATAGACGACGTTATTCTGGTACCAAAAGAAAAATTAAATGTTGAGGGAGAATTTAGCATTTATACCATTGAAAAATCAGAAACATTATATGGCCTAAGCAATAAATTTGAAATTTCCCAGGAAGAGCTGATTGCCGAAAACCCGCAGTTGGAGGATGGGGTTCGAGAAGGGATGGTAATAAAAATACCTAATAAGGGAGAGTTAAAATCTGATATTTTCATTGATGAGATTGCGGAAGACAAAAAAATTGAGTTGGCTATGATGCTTCCATTTAGGGCGAAAAGAGATAGTTTGGACTTCGAAAATGACAGATTGTTAAATATTACTACAGAGTTTTATTTAGGTGCCTTACTTGCTATTGATTCCTTGAAAAATCAAGGATTATCTATTCATATGAGAGTTTATGATACTGAGAATAGTAAAAAGGTGAGTAAAAAGCTTAGTTCAGGGCGAGAGTTTGATGATTATGATGTCATTATCGGACCCTTATTTTTAAATAATGTAAAAGTTGTTTCTGATAACTTACAGTTCAAAAAAGCGCTGGTAATATCGCCTATATCAACAAAGGATCATTCAAAGATCAGAAATATTAATTTGGTGCAGGAAGTTCCAACCAAGGAACATCTGGCCCTTGAAATGATGGAATATGTCAAATCGATCTATTCTAATCAGAAGTTAATAGTTATTCTGGATGAAGAGGGAGAATCAAGTGCCAATATTAATTCTTTGATCAGGGATTTAGAAGCTCTGGACAGTATTGAATCTGTTACCTTAATAAAACCGGAAGAGGGCTATATTAAACCGGAAGTATTTAAAGAAAATATTGCTGAGGACAGAGAGAATTGGTTTTTTCTATTTGGTTCTGAAGGAGTTATAGCATCTGATGTTGTTAATAATTTAGGGGTTTTACCGGAAGAAGTAAATGTCACCCTATTTGCTTTTGAGAAAGGGAAAAGTTTTAATAAAATAGATAATAATTTTTTGGCAAGAGTGAATTTTCATTATGCCTCTTTTCAATATTTAGATTCCGAGTCTAAAGAGTTACGCTATTTCACAAATAGGTATATCAAATCTTATAAAACCTATCCAACGAAATATGCTATAGAAGGTTTTGATATTACTTATGATATTTTAATACGAATGGCAAATGAAAATACAGATCTGAAAAGCCAGGGAAATTCCGAGCGTTTGGCTACGAAATATAATTATATCGAAAACACCTCCAATAGTATCTTGAATAAGGGAATATTTATTGTGAGATATGATGGTTTAAATGTAAGTCTGGTTGATGATGTACTTGTCGACAAAGCTATTGAATGATTCTGTCTGTTAAAAAATATCATAATAGACTCTTAGTCTGAACACAATATCATTGGTCTCAAAATTATCGGCCTCTGCAAATCTTCTTTTATGATAGGATGTTGAAAATTCTAAGCTCCATTCGGGATTAAAATAATAGCCTAATCCGGGTGTTATTCTAGTCACCTCATTAAAACCTGCTGCATTATCCAAGTTCCAAAAAAGCTCTACATGAAACGGGAAAAAGAAACTGTTTATGACATTGTCATTATTATTACCCCAAGTAATGTCACCGGATAACATATACCTTACTCTTAAGCCAAAATCCCACTTACCATCAAAATTTTCTATTTGTTGTTCAAAACGAGCAAAATGACTAAAAGAAATGTGTTTAAAGCTAGGCCATTGTAATTGAACACCCTGGAAGGGTCTGATCTCTACATGGTTTGGTATTTCTACATAATTCGTAAAAAAAACGACCTATCCCAAAATGATAGGTCGTTTTAAGATTCTTCGCTTTTTTAAACAATGGTTTTGGAGTATAACTTACGGCCGGCCGAATATAGTATCTTGTCCAGATATATGGAGAAATTATTCTAAAACCAGTACCACCATAAATATTGAATCTATCCGTTTTATGATAATTGAAATTATAATCAAACCATGCCTGCCTGTTTATATCTCCATCCTTAAATTGATCAATTTGCGCCATGCTTTGGAGAGATATTAAAATGACAACAATAAATAATACGATTTGATTTTTTACAGATGTCATAATTAGTATTCTTGAATTACAAATAAGATATTGATTTAAAGATTAATAGTAGTTTTGCCAGGTATTTCTGTTATTTTTTTATTTTGTTTTTGGGATACCATCAAGCGTTGTATCAACGTTAAGTCAGAAGTAAGTGATTTGTCAATCTTGTGATACTCTATAATAGTATTTTCTTCTTCTGTTTTTACCTTGAAGTAGTTTAAACAATACAAAGGAATGTATATTGTTGGTAATAATCCGAAACGAGGTGATACTCTTTCAAATTGTTTGAGCCAGGTACCTGTGTTGATAATATAACGATTCTCTATTGATCGTATGGAAGGCGTATGTGTATGCCCATAAATAAAGGCAACAGTTTCAGGATCATCCTTAAAGACCTTTTGGGCAGCATTGGTATATAGATCCTCTTTCTCGCCGGTCAATTCTGCCGGATCTAATTCAATATCAAACCGTTTCAATGTTCTTTTTAGATCGCGTATTACAAAACCAAAAGGTATTGCCAGTGCCAAAAACACAAGCAACGCTATGGCATTTATTGTTAAAATAATTTCTAAAAGACTGCCAACTATACCCAAAGAATCAAATAACCTATTATTCAGGAATATATTATCATCTGTAATGTTGAAAAATTCAAGCGCAGCACCACCCAAAACAAATAATGTCAGACCTGACAGTAACAAAAATGGAAGCAGGATCCATCTTAATACCGGGCTCATTTCTCTGTAAAAATAGTTTGACAAGAGCCAGTCAGGAATCAATTCTGTTGGGTAAACCGATTGAATATCCTTCAACCAGTTATACTTCCCTTTTAGGGAAATCATACCGGCTTTCGCAACTGTATATTTGGTTATAAAATAACCTATTGGCAGAGCATATGGGTTCCCAAAATCCGGCATACGATTTACCTCATCATACTGATTTCCATGTTCGATCCAAAGGGATTTACTTCCTATTTTTCTGCTGATAGCCGGCGTCTGCTCCACGCAGATATTGAAATCTTTAAATAAGTCTACAAATTCGGTATAGCATGCGATCTCATAATCATGATTACCGGGTAGAATTGTAATTTTTATTTTCTCTCCCGCAGAGCGAAAGGCTTTAAATATTCTCGGAAACTGAGCAAACAATGTTTCTACTTTTTCTTTTCCTGTTACCTGAGTAAATTCCCACAATCCAAAGGCGTCACCAATTATAATAAGTTCTATATCATTAGGTTGAGAAGAAATATCCTGAAGAAAAGTTATTAGTTCCTCTTCGAAATCGCA
Source organism: Flavobacteriaceae bacterium (assembly GCA_030625995.1). Classification (GTDB taxonomy): domain Bacteria; phylum Bacteroidota; class Bacteroidia; order Flavobacteriales; family Flavobacteriaceae; genus Lutimonas. Next base: position 3,947 of record DAOUPU010000084.1, on the reverse strand, counting down.
TACTCCTAATGCCTCGTCTCCTCCAATATGAAGATCACTTATAAAATAATATTCTTTTGACATGGTATTATTTCTTTATTATCTCTAGCAATGGTTGCCCTGATGATGCTGATGGTATTTTGATTTTGATATAATTTGACAAGGTGAGAGCAACATCAACCGTTTGAACCTTTCGAAAAACCAATTTATTTGATAATCCATTACCAGCGAAATGGGTTGTGATTTATTAGTCATGAAAGAATTAAAAAGCTTCCATAATTCCAAAATAAACTCCTTGATTACCATCAACTCCTGCGGCAAAATCTAAACGTAAATTGATTCTTTTTTCTTTTGATACCATATATCTAATTCCTAATCCAATGCTTGGCAACCATGTTCTTTCAAATGCCTCTTCACCATTATCATCATTCCCCCAAACACTTCCAGTTCCCGCAAATGCAACTGCACCCCATCTGTTATAAATATTTCTACGATATTCAGCCTGTAAAGCTGCCATATTTTTTCCTCTGTATTTCCCAACTGGGTAACCTCTTAAATTGTTGCGTAAACCGTAACTCTGATATCCATCAAAGGGAACATCACCGGTTGCGATTCCCCCTGACAATGAAAATCCTAATACCTGATTAACCGATAATGGTATAAAATATACTGCTGTAAAATCGGTATCCACATAATCATTATCACTTCCTAACCATTCTCTATTCAATTTTGGACGTATGCTAAACATCAAACCTTTTGTTGGGTTATATACATAATTCCGATTATCAAATGAAAAATTCAAACCAATACTTGAAATGAAATTGTCGGTGATATCATTTGCTCTAAAGAACTCTTCTGTAAACTCATTTTCCTCATCAGTTCCCTGATCAAATTTAAATTTAGTTTTGGTTCCTAAATACATAACTCCAAGATAAAAATCGCCAAAAATTTTCCTACTATATTCAACAGTAACAATACTGCGCATTTCAGAATAAACCAAATGCAGATCCTCACCTTCATCATTTTCATAGATAAAATCATGATTTATTCTTATGGGACCTGCAATTAAAGTAGCTCGATTTTTATCTTCATTCCAATACATTCGTGAGGATGCTAATAATATATAACTCTTATTGGTTGAATATATACCATATAAACTAACTAGTGAAGGGGGTGAAACCTTATCTTCCTTATCAAATTTAAAAAAATACATTCCAACGCCTCCAAAGCCAGTTTCAATAGTTGGGCTATTAATTATTAAAGGTATTGGCAAAAAGGTTCCTGACGATTCGTCGAATAGCGAATCTACTTCTTTTTCTTGAGCAGCTGTTTTAAGAAACAGAAGACTGATCATGAATAAAAGAAAGATTCGTTTTTTCACAATTAATATATTTTATTTAAGGATAAGGCATATATCGCCGGAATGCTCATTCATGAGTAATTCCAACTTCTCCTACTTCAAAATCATTAAACTCCTTATCTGCTTCTTTTGCTTTGGTTCCCGGTAAAATCTCGAATTCTGGAGTAAAATGCACCAAAGTAGAGGCAAGTTGTTTCAGAACACCGATATCACCTTCTGCTTTAGCCTCTCCGTCCGCAATCTGGTCTTGCAATGATTTTTTTCCTGTCATAACCAATGCCAGTCCCAAACGTGTAATGGTTAATGTGAGATCGGCGTTTTTGGCTTGATAACCTTCAATATTTGTAAGTGTGGAATTGCTTAATTCTAACACATATTTTTCACCATTATCTGGTGTGATAAGATTGATAGTGAACTCCATACCTTCAGCCTTACGGCTATCTAGCATGATGCCAACAAATTCTAGAAATAATCCTGTCGACATTGCCCGGGCAAGATCAGGAGAAAGGGAATTAAGCTTTTCCTCTACGATCGGCATCCCTGACCGCAATTCAAATGCACCATTTAAGAAGCTATTACGTAAACCTGGATTTTCCTGTTGATAACCAATTTGCTCATACACATCTGCTAATAAATCCTTAGCGTCTTGATTGTTAGGTTCAGCATATACAAGCTTGTTCAAGATTTCAGAAGCTTCCAGATACTTTCCTTGATTAAATAATTCTTTTCCTTTTTTGGTTATGGGTTGAGCTCCCCCCATCATTTCAACATACAGCGGAGCAGATTCTGAAGGTGAAAGCGGAATAATCGTTGCAGGATTAACATCCCAATAGCCTAGATAGCGATTAATCACAGCACGGCTATTATGCTCCGGTGAACCATGATAACCACGATTATACCATTGATCACCGATGCTTTTGGGAGTTTTATACACATTATGTATTTCATTTATGGTAACACCCTGATTTGCATAATGCAATACCTGATTGTTTATGTTGGCATACAAATCTCTTTGACCTCTTAATACTTCCTGTACCCTTTCATTTCCCCATCTTGGCCAGTGGTGTGAAGCAAACATTACCTCAGCTTCCAAACCAAATAAATACAAAGCTTTGTTTATATAGCTCGACCAGGCCAATGCATCACGAACAGGTGCACCTCGTAAAGTATAAATATTATGAAAAACACCAGTAACATTCTCGGCCATCCAAAGCGCCTTCTTGTCAGGGAAATAAGTGTTCATTTCGGAAGGAGCCTCGGTATTAGGGGTATTTTGAAAGACCATCTTCACACCATCAACTGTATACTCCTCAATGGCATCTTCAATATTTTTGGTAGGTGCAATCAGGCCGACATTACCGTTAGAAACACCTTGCCCAAGTCCTTGTCCAACATATCCATAAGGATCTCTCTTTAACAATAATCCATATTGATATTCTGCTCTGCGCGTCATTGCAGTACCAGCATGAATCATCTCTGCAATAGCCTCTCTCATGAAATGAGCAGGAGCAATTATTTCCACTTTACCTGCTCGTACATCGGCTTCATCTACAATACCTCTTACACCCCCAAAATGATCGATATGATTATGCGAATATATAACTGCCACAACGGGAAATTCACCTAAGTTTTCATCTACAAGTTCCTTTGCCGTACGAGCTATTTCCAAGGATACGCAAGGATCAAAAACAATCCATCCTGTTTTTCCTTTTACAAAGGTTATATTGGATAGGTCCAAATTTCTAACCTGATATATTCCGGGAATCACTTCAAAAAGTCCTGTTCTCATATTAAGTTTCGACTGTCGCCAAAGTGAGGGATGTATACTATTGAATTCCTCTTGATCCTCCATCCAATCGTAGCTTTCTAGGTCCCAGGCCACATGTCCTGCATCAGCCATAATTATCTTAGATTTAGGACCGGCAATAAAACCTTTGTCAGCTTCTTCAAAATCACGTGTATCAGCAAAGGGCAAGTTTACTTTAGCTTCTTCAAATACTTTTAAAGTATATTCAGAAGGAACTTTCCCTTTCGGGTGAAAATGATCTGTTGCCAATTCGGCGGTAGAGTTTTCTCCGGATGGAGCTGTACAAGCCCCCAAAGTAAATAGGGATATAATCAATATGTTTTTAATTGTTTTCATTATTAGTTAATGTTTAAATGTTAGTAATTATTATTCAATGGGTTTTGTTTCTCAATACTTCGTTAAAAAGCCTGTCAAAAGCACTAAACCGACGAGTGAATCAACTTCCCATCTTGCTAAAGCCTTGCACCGTTATTTCACTGTTTGCTGTTTTTTGGTCCAATGTACATTTTCTTGATTTTGCTATCCGTGACAGATCGCGAAAGATTAGAGAAGTGTCGCATTACCCAAACCGCAATGGATGCCTTACGCCCTGGAACCGTAAGAAAACGATTAGATTCAATACCACGCAAGGTTCCATCAACAATTCGATCAACGCTCAGCTTTGGAATCGATAAGGTGTGCAGGCGGTTTTCAGGTGTACGATATTGATCGAGTTTATCCACCATTGGCGAATCAAATTCCGGGGGGCATATTATTTGTACGCTAACCCCCTGTGGTTTCATCTCAAAACGCAGTGTCTCG
>DAOUPU010000068.1 GCA_030625995.1 Flavobacteriaceae bacterium | reverse complement strand
TTATTTTACAAGATTCTCCAAATATAAAATTGGAAGAATTAATAAAAAGAGCGCTTAAAAACTTGTAAAATTTGATAAATAGCAATCAAAGCAAATATAAACTTCCCTTTATATTCGTTGTACTCTTATTTTGTACAACTGTACTCTCAGCTCAAATAAATACTACCAATACCAATACAACTGCCAGTACATCAATTAGTTCTAGCTCAAAAGACACAATTCAACCCTTACCATACTCTTTTAATAACTCCCAATCCGGAGGTCTTTTTTTGAAGAATTTTTCAAATCTCGAAGTTATTTACGACCCGGAAACAGGTAATTATATACTCCATGAGAAAGTTGGAGATTATTATATAAAACATCCTATCCATATGACTCCGGAAGAATACAAAGACTATCGGTTGCAACGTGATATGCTGGAGTACTCGAAATTAAAATTAGATGCAATCAGTGGGAAAACTAAAAATAGTATTGACGAGCAAAAAAACTTATTACCAACCTACTATGTAAATTCTAATTTTTTTGAAAGTATTTTTGGAGGAAATACCATTGAAGTAAATCCGCAAGGGTCTATTTTGATCAAAATGGGGATTATTAGTCAAAGAGTGGAAAACCCACAACTATCTGAGCAAAACAGACAAAGCACCACTTTCGATTTTGACCAGGAAATAAGTGTTAGTTTAAATGCTAAAGTTGGGCAAAGATTAAATGTCTCGGCAAATTTTGACACCCAGTCCACATTTAATTTTCAAAATATGGTCAAAATCGAATATACACCCACCGAAGACGATATCATTCGTAAAATTGAAATTGGCAACGTTTCTATGCCGGTTAGTAATTCATTGATTTCAGGAGCTCAAAACTTATTTGGAGCTAGGATAGAACTGCAATTTGGCAAGACATCGGTAACTGGAATATTCTCTCAACAACGTTCTGAAGTTAGAACAGTAGCGGCTAAAGGAGGATCTGGTATAACTGAATTTGATTTTAGAGCGAGTAATTATGACCAGAACAGGCACTATTTTTTAGCACAGAAATTTAGAGATAACTATAATGATGCATTGGTCAATTTTCCTCTGATTAACAGTTCAACGAATATATCACGCATCGAAATTTGGGTGATTAACAGAAACTCAACTACTCAAAATACTCGAAATATTGTTGCCCTGGCTGATTTAGCCGAAAATAATCCTGTAAATATCGGACCCGCCGATGTAATTCCATATCCCGGAGAACAAGACCCTTCGAATGAAGCAAATAATTTAAATGACCTGTTAACTCTTAACAATCCTATACGTGATATTTCAACTGTAAAACAAGCACTTGCCCCTTATAACATGAATCAAGGAAGAGATTATTCTGTATTGGAAAATGCGATCAAACTAGTCGATGGGGTAGACTTTACATTAAACGCACAATTAGGATATATTTCGATGAATCGCAGATTGGCAGAGAGTGATATACTAGCTGTTGCTTACGAGTACACCGAAGGTCCAAATGTTTATAAAGTTGGCGAGTTCTCAAACGATGGTATTGTTGCACCTGATAATCTTGTTGTGAAATTACTAAGAAGTGAAATTATAATTGCAGATATTCCACTATGGGATTTGATGATGAAAAATGTTTATCAAATTCCAGGAGCCTTTCAAATTCAGAAAGAAGGTTTTCGTCTCGCTTTACTTTATCAGCATGATGAAACAGGGGAACCCTTAAATATGCTTCAGAACGCTAAAACGCCTGATATTAATGACAGAACGATCCTAAATTTGATGCGTTTGGACAGGTTGGATCAAAACGACAATATCACGATCGAGGGGGATGGTTATTTTGATTATGTTGAAGGTATCACAATAAGACCTCAAAAGGGATATATGATTTTTCCAACTATTGAACCATTTGGTAAAGATTTGGATGATCAACTTTTACCTGAAGACGATATTTACGTTTTTAATGAATTATATGACCGAACATTAGCAGAAGCCCAAAATCAATTCCAACAAAAAGATAAATATTTTATAAAAGGTTATTTTAAATCAGAGGGAGCATCCGGTATTCCTTTAGGAGCCTTTAATATTCCAAGAGGATCTGTAGTTGTTACTTCGGGTGGAAGAGAATTGATTGAAGGAGTTGATTATGTAGTTGATTATAATATTGGAAATGTTCAAATAATTAATCCTGCTTTGCTGGATTCAGATGTGCCTGTTCAGGTATCTGTTGAAAATAATATTGGCTTCAATCAACAGAGACGTAGATATATGGGTGTTAATGTACTGCATGTTTTTTCCGATAAATTAGCAGTTGGCGGTAGCATCATCAATATGAACGAAAGACCCCTGACACAGAAAGCTCAATATGGCACTGAACCTGTGAACAATACAATATTTGGAGCATATTTGAACTATAGGACAGAAGTTCCAAAACTCACAAAATGGATAAATAAACTACCCAATATAGATACAGATGCCGGTTCCTATTTTTCTGTGCGTTCTGACCTTGCCTATTTACTGCCCGGTACACCATCCGGAATAGATCAGGGAGGTGACGCGACATCTTATATAGATGATTTTGAGGGAGCTCAAATACCCTTAGATATGAAAGCGCCCAAACAGTGGTTTATGGCTAGTACACCACAAGGACAAACCGGTGATCTGGATTTAAACAATGGTAATTTAGCCCCGGGCTTGCCAGATCAATTGAGATCCGGTGCGAAAAGATCGAAACTTTCATGGTATAATATAGATAGAATATTTTATGGTTCCTCGCTACGGCCTGAAAATATTGATAGTGAAGAATTGTCCAGGGCCGAGGTTAGAGAGGTGTTATATAGTGAGTTATTTCCGGAGGTTGATCTTGATGTGACACAATCAAATATCATACGAACTTTTGATTTAGCATATTACCCGTCGGAAAGAGGATCAAACAATTATGACGACAGTTTTAATAATGTAGGTAAATATCCTGATCCTGAAGAAAGGTGGGGAGGAATTACACGGGCTCTTACAACCACAAATTTCCAACAGGCGAATATTAAGTACGTGCAATTTTGGTTAATGGATCCCTATGAAAATTACTCCATAACCCCTGAAGAAGGTGCTCCAATAATTCCACCCAGCAGTAATGATTTTAAAGGTGAACTGTATTTTAATTTTGGAAATATTTCGGAAGATGTCCTGGATGATGAAAGAAAAATGTTTGAAAATGGATTGCCAATTGATGGAAATCAAATTTCCGGAGTCAATGTGAATATAACACCTTGGTCATCCGTTCCAACCAATCAGTCTTTAATTTATGCCTTTACTGAAAGTGATGAGGCCAGAATTAATCAGGATCTGGGATTAGATGGTATTAATGATGAAGACGAAAGTAATAAATATGAACAATTTGGTGCAGATTTTGGTTCTGATCCATCTGCAGATAATTATCATTTTTTCAGAGGTTCAGACTATGATGCAGAAGATGCCAGTATTTTAACGAGATATAAAGAATTTAATCTTACACAAGGTAATTCCCCGACTCTTAATAATTCAACAGAGAGTTATCCCACATCATCAACTTCATTTCCTGATGTTGAGGATCTTAATAAAGATCAGTCCATGAATGATAGTGAGATTTATTACCAATATAAGGTATCGCTTAATCAAGAGGATTTTATTGTTGGAGAAAATTATATTTTCGATAAAAGAGTCACAACCGTAACCTTAGCCGATGGAACTACACAGAATTCTACCTGGTATCAATTTAGAATTCCTATTACCACACCAGAAGATCCTGATAATATAATTAATGGTATGTCCGGGTTCACATCGATAAGATTTATGCGAATGTTCTTAACAAAATTTAGCATCCCTGTTGTGTTGCGTTTTGGGGAACTGGAATTAATCAGAGGAGATTGGAGAAGATATGGGAGAACATTGAATGACGCTATCAGTCCCCCACAGGATCTCACGCAAATTGATAACCAAAATTTTCAATCCGGGGTAGTTAATATTGAAGAAAATGAGGATAAAAATCCAATCCCATATGTTCTGCCTCCGGGAATTACCAGAGAACGCTTGCAAGGAACTACTACAATACAACAACAAAATGAACAATCTGTTTCTATCAATATAACAGACCTAGGGGCTGGTGACACCAGAGCTATTTTTAAAAATACGACCTTCGATATAAGAATGTACAAAATCCTCAGAATGTTTCTTCATGCCGAGAGTGTTATAAATAGTATTGAAGTGAAAGATGATGAATTATTGGCTATTGTTAGGTTAGGTAGTGATCCTGATGATAATTATTACCAAATAGAGGTGCCTTTAAAAATTACACCTTTTGGTTCCACTACGGCAGAAGAGATATGGCCCGAAGAAAATAACATCGATGCGGCAATAAAAGATTTTGGCCAACTCAAATTAGAAAGATCTGAGCTGGGTTTACCTGCTAATGAAATTTTTCCCAAATCTGAACCCGGGGAGCCTATTGAATTTCGTATAAGAGTTAAAGGAAATCCAAATTTATCGAATATTCGTACCATCATGCTAGGGGTGAAAAACATAACTAACTCTCCAAAAACTATGGAAATTTGGTATAATGAATTGAGAGTTGCTAATTTTGATGATAAATCAAGCTGGGCCACAGTTGCCAATGCCGACATAAATTTTGCCGATTTTGCCGATATTTCTGTGGCCGGAAGCATGCATACCATTGGATTTGGATCTTTAAATGAAATGGTCAACGAACGTAGTCAGGATGAAAAAAAACAATATGACATTATCTCAAATATTAATATCGGACAGTTATTACCTAGGAAGGCGAGCGTAAATATCCCTATAAATTTTAGTTTTGGAGAAGCATTTAGTTTGCCAAAATTTGATCCACAATATCAAGATGTGCTATTTGATAAAGAAAAAAGCGATAAAGAAGCGGCACTAGATTATACAAAACGGAAAAGTATCAATTTAATAAATGTCAGAAAAAACAAAACACAATTCGATAAAGCGCCACATTTTTATGGTATTGAAAATTTCTCTGTATCTTATCTATACAGTGAACTGTACCATAGAGACTATAATATACAAAAGTTTATAGATCAAAAAGTAAGAGCTTCTGCCAACTATAATTACTCTTTTCAAGCAAAATCTCTGGAACCTTTTAAAAATTCTCAATCTCTTTCTGACAAACCTTACTTGCAATTTGTAAAAGATTTCAACATTAATTTTGTTCCTACTTCCTTATCCATTAACTCAAATATAATCAGAAATTACAATGAGCAATTGGCTCGTCCCTTAGTGGCAGATCTACCACAACTTCCTACCCTGACACAAAGAAATTATATGTTTGATTGGGATTATTTGTTAGCATATAATATTACGAAATCAATACAATTTACTTTTAGAGCACTTAATACTTATGTTAATGATGACTTGGATGGTCAAAATATTCAACTGCACGAAAACTTTTTTAGCATTGGAAGACCGGAACATTATCATCAAACTTTTAATGTAACCTACAATATTCCCTTTGATAAATTTCCGGTATTGACTTTTATCAACGGCTCGTACAATTATACGGCTGATTACGACTGGCAGGCTCCTTCTCTATCAAATATAAGTTCCATTGGCAATACCATTCAAAATGCTAATACTCATACCTTTGCTGCAGACATGAATATGGACTTGCTGTATCGATATATTGGTGTTGATAAATTATTCACTAAAAAGAAAAGTACTTCAAACACTCCAAATGCTGATGAAGTAAAAGACATTAAGAAAAAAGTTCCAAAAAACAATTCTACGGGGCAAAAAATTGGTAAGGTCGGCATCGATATCATTACTATGGTCAAAAACATCAGGCTTTCTTATTCTGAAAATAACGGAACCTTTTTACCTGGTTATATACCAGAATCCGGATTTTTAGGATTGAACGATTATTCAGGAAGCTTTGCTCCTACTTTCGGATTTGTTTTTGGTAGTCAGGCTAATATTTTGAACAGAGCTTTAGAAAACGGGTGGTTACTTTCGAGAGATGTTAGTGATAATTATTATGCAAAAAACTATAGTGAATCTCATTATGATAAACTGGATTATTCCATGAGTCTAAAGCCTGCACGTTATTTTGATATCGAACTTTTTGGTAACAGAACTTTTACCAAAAGTTTCATGCGCCAATTGGATATTATTGATAATTTATTCAGCGACACTCCAATTAATGAAATAGGTAATTTTAGTATTTCTTATTTTATGTTTGGGACATCGTTATTAGGAGAGAACAATAGTTTTGATAAATTTAATGAGTACAGGCCAATAATTTCTCAAAGATTAGCGGATGATACCGGTGGTGATATTGACGGCTTTGGCAGTACAAGTCAAGATGTTGTGGTGCCTTCATTTATAGCTGCCTATTCAGGAAGAAACGCAAATTCTGTTAAATTAAAGGCTTTTAGAAATACACCCATCCCTAATTGGAGAATAACATACCAGGGATTGATTTCAATTCCCTTTATAAAGGCGAATTTTCGAAGCTTTACTCTAGAACATAGTTATCGATCTATTTATTCCATACTCTCTTTTTCTAATAATTTGGATTATGATGCTAATGATCCCTATGGAGATGGAAATAGAGATATACAAAATAACTTCAATTCCAAGCAATTATACACCGGAGTAAATCTTATAGAGGAATTTTCGCCTTTATTAAAAGTGGATCTAAGAATGAAAAATTCTTTTTCTTTACGAGCAGCGTACAATAAGGATAAAGCCATGAACTTAAATGTATCTAACAATTCCATAACAGAAATATTGGGTAGAGAAGTAGTTTTTGGAATGGGTTACAGATTGAAAAATGTAAGCATGAAATTCAATACGGGGAATAAAAAAACAACTTTTAGAGGGGACATTAATTTTAAAGCTGACATAGGGATACGTAAGAATTTAACTGTTATTCGTACTTATGCAATTACAAATGTCCTTGAAAACGACCAGATTACCGGCGGTCAAAATTTAATTTCAGTTAAATTTCTAGTAGATTATTCTTTAAACAAAAATTTACTTACTTCCTTTTACTTTGACTATAATAAGTCTAATTTTGCAATCTCTACTACTTATCCTCGGAGATCAATAAATACGGGATTAAGTGTTCGGTATATAATAGGAAATTAACTTAAAATTAAAAAAAATGAACATACCAGAAGATTTGAAATACACAAAAGATCATGAATGGATCAAAATTGAAAATAATATTGCAACGGTAGGCGTTACAGATTTTGCACAATCTGAACTTGGCGATATTGTTTATGTCGATATTGATACAGTTGATGAGAACATAGATCAAAATGAAATATTTGGCAGTGTTGAGGCTGTAAAAACTGTATCGGATTTAATTATGCCTTTGAGTGGTGAAATAATCGAATTTAATGAATTTCTTGAAGAGGCCCCAGAGACTGTAAATAGTGATCCATATGGAAAAGGATGGATGATTAAAATTCAAATGACGGATAATTCACAAATTGAAGGCTTATTAGATGCTGCAGCGTATAAAGAAATTATTGGAGCATAATTTAATAACTCTTGCAGTTATTGCTACAATAATTATTGCTATTCTCAGTTTGACTGCAATTCCTAAAATTAATTTTGGTTTGGAACTAAAGTCAAGTGATAAAATTTTACATGTTTTGGCTTACTTTACATTGAGTACAGTATGGTTCTTAGCCTTACAAAAAAAAATGAGCAATCTTTATTCTAGATTATTCCTGATTTTTACTCTTATAATTTATGGCATTATTCTTGAAGTTTTGCAAGGTGGAATAACTAATTATCGCACTGGAGATTTTTATGATGTTATTGCCAATACCATAGGTGTTTTACTCGCTGTATTGCTAATCAATAAATTCATAAGCTGGTTTAAAGCATTTTAAAAATTAATACTTGTTTTTGTACGAATTTATTCGTTAAATTAGCATTTCTAAAAATTTACTATCATGGAAGTCAAAAAAAACCCTAAAGCAAATCTAGAAAATCACAATAAGCAATTCATGTTACTTGGTTTGGCACTTGCCTTATTAGTAATTTATATTGGTATTGAATGGAAAACATTCGATAGAAATATTGCTGATCTTGGTTTGGCCAATCTAGAAGATGAAGAAGAGATAGAAATTCCTATTACGGAGAGAATCCAAGAGATTAAACCTCCACCTCCACCTCCACCAGCTCCTGAAAAAATTGAAATAGTTGAGGATGAAGAAGAAATAGAAGAAACGGTTATTGAATCTACTGAAACAGATGAATCCGAAGCGGTTGAGGTTGAAGAAATTGTAGAGGTTGAAGAAGAAGAAGAAATGGATGACGTTCCTTTTGCAATTATTGAAGAAGTTCCTATTTATCCAGGATGTAAAGGTACCAATGCGCAAAAGAAAAAATGTTTTTCTGCCAATATACAAAAGCACGTAAATAAAAAATACAATACTGGTTTGGCTGGAGATTTAGGTTTAGCACCAGGTAAAAAAAGAGTATTTGTCATGTTTAAAATTGACAAAACAGGCAAGATTGTTGATGTAAGGGCCAGAGGACCACATGCCCGATTGGAAAAAGAAGCAGTTAGAGTAATATCATTACTTCCAACGATGACACCTGGTAAGCAACGTGGCAGATCCGTTGGGGTGAAATATACCTTACCTATAACCTTAATTGTAGAGTAAATATACTTATAAAGTAAAAAATCCATTCAATTGAATGGATTTTTTACTTTAGATCATCTCTACCCAAAATCTTTTAGCAAATAATTTTAATGACAAATATCATTGTTTTAAATTGAGTTGAGTCGTAACTTTAGTTTAATTTAAACAATTTAGTCATGTTAGTTAATAAATCAAAAAAAGCCAGGATAGAAAGCTACAGTAAAATTTTCTTCCAATTGGGACTTGTTTTGGCTTTACTTGTTGTTTACCTATCAATAGAATGGAAGAGCTTTGATAGATATGTTAGTGAACTGAATATGGTGGATTTTCAAGACGAAGAGACCGAGGATATTCCAATTACAGAGAGAATTATTGAAATAAAACCACCACCACCACCTCCACCGGCTCCCGAAAAAATTCAAATTGTTGCCGATCTAGAAGAGATTGAAGAAACAGTATTGGAAACTACAGAGACTGACGAATCTGAGGCAGTTGAAATAGTTGAAATGGAAAATATTGAAGAGGTTGAAGAAGAGGAAATTATCGAAAATATACCCTTTGCAATTGTTGAAGAAGTTCCTGTATATCCGGGTTGTAGAGGAACCAAAGAACAAAAACGGCAATGTTTACAAGATAAAATCAGAATACATGTAAATAAAACTTACAACACGGAACTTGCCCAAGAACTGGGATTGACCCCGGGAAAGAAAAAAGTATTTGTTATGTTTAAAATTGACAAAAACGGAAATGTCACTAATGCCAGGGCAAGAGGACCTCATAAAAGACTCGAAAAAGAAGCAATTAGGGTTGTTAACCTTATTCCTAAAATGACACCGGGTAAACAAAGAGGAAGGTCTGTTAGTGTGTCCTATACCTTGCCAATTACCCTAATAATTATTCAATATTGAGTATCCAGGTTTATGTGAAATAATCCTTTTTATTAGCACAAAAAAAAGCCTGCTAAATATTTTTAGCAGGCTTATATGATATAATACTTACCTTATTAATTTATCATCTTTATTATAAAATTGATATTTTAAATATGGAAAAGCATCTCTAGGTATTATTTTAATCCACTTTTTATGTTTCAAAAACCATTCAAATTGAATAGATTTAATCCCTTTAGTAAGATGAGAAGCTATAAATGTATGCACATGTAAGGCAACAGCATTTGTATTATTCTTCATCATTATCTTATCTAAATCAGATTCTATTTTATCAATTAATAGAATTGGCGGTTCTACTTCTCCCTTCCCGTTTGGGTTTTCTTCGCTAGTTTTAATAACTCTTTCTGGTCTCACTCTTTGGCGAGTGATTTGAACTAACCCAAATTTACTAGGAGGTAAAATCTTATGTTTTGTCCGTGACGATTTCATTTCATTTCTCAAGTGTTCATAAAGTTGTTTTCTGTGATCTGCCAAATGCATATCAATAAAATCAACAACTATTATCCCACCCATGTCACGCAATTGCAATTGACGAGCAATCTCAGTAGCCGCAATTAAGTTAACTTGTAAAGCAGTATCTGCCTGAGAATTGGCCTTATTCGATCGATTTCCACTGTTCACATCAATTACATGTAATGCTTCATTATGTTCGATAATTAAATAGGCTCCTTTTCTCATTGAAACAGCCTTACCAAAAGAAGCCTTTATTTGCTTTTCAATACCGTAATAATCAAAAATTGGTAATCTTGATTTATAATATTTTGCAATGGACTCCTTTTCCGGCGCAATTCTTTGTAAATATTCTTTAATTTCTTGATGCAGAGATAGATCATTAGTAACTATACTTGTAAATGAACTATTAAAAACATCTCTTAATATTGAGGAAGCTCTGTTCATTTCTGACAGAACTTTTTGAGGCGCCTGTGCATTTTTAATTTGCTTGCACATATTCAACCAAATTTGCAATGAATTTTGCAAGTCTCTATCCAGCTCAGCAACTTTTATATCTTTTGCTACTGTTCTTAAGATAACGCCAAAGCCCTTGGGCTTTATACTTTTCGCAAGTCTTTTTAATCGTTCTTTCTCCTGCGTATTCGTGATTTTTTGTGATACCGAAACACGATCTGAAAAAGGGACCAAAACCAAATATCTTCCAGCAATTGAAAGCTCTGAACTAATACGTGGTCCTTTGGTTGATATTGGTTCTTTTACAACTTGAACCAATAAATTTTGACCTGCTTTTAATACGTCGTCAATTTTTCCATTTTTATCTATATCTTTCTCAAAATGGAAATTTTTTAAAGTGAATTCTTTTCTTTTACCTGTGCTTATTTGTTGTGTGAATTTTTTTAATGATGATAATTGAGGTCCTAAATCATGATAATGCAAAAAAGCATCCTTCTCACTTCCTACATTTACAAATGAGGCATTTAGCCCTGACAATGTTTTCTTAATTTTAGCAAGAAA
>DAOUPU010000193.1 GCA_030625995.1 Flavobacteriaceae bacterium | reverse complement strand
TAGTGATAGTGCACTGTCCGTAAAAGGAGTTAAGACCGAGATCCATGTTCCAAAATACGCCAATCATGTTCCGTCTCTACGAATAGAATGGGATCAGAGCATTGTTAAGATATCTCCGGACGATCTCCGGAAAAATTTAAGGAATGGTCATCCTTCAATTGAAACCGTTGGTAACAAAGATAATGTTGGTATTACCACTTGGATGATGGAACCGGGACAGGAAAGAGTTGTAGCGCAACGTCTGAAGGAAGAATTATCTAATGGTGCTTCGGGTTAATAAAAAATTTAGCAGTTAAGATTCTTAAATGGCAATATGTTATGAGAAATAAAAATTAAATTGTAATTTGATTATGAGGGTATATGCCTTACTTATTTTGATGATATTCATCTTTTCCTGTACGCAGTCTAAGGAGGAGGGTAAAATGAAGGATAAGGATTCATCCTATGTTAAGGATTATGATCCTGAAGCTAGATTAGTTGAATTAGAAATTCAATTAAGTAAGCCTTCGCCACCAGTGGCGAATTATGTAAATATGGTACGTGTAGGCAATCTGATTTTTTTATCTGGTAAGGGGCCTCTTCAAGTAAATGGAGAAAATATTACTGGTAAGTTAGGTAAGGATTTGAGTATAGAACAAGGCTACGAGGCTGCCCGTGTAACTGCTATCAACCAATTATCAGTTCTTAAAAGTGAGCTTGGTAATTTAAATAGAGTGAAAAGAATCGTAAAAGTATTAGGCATGGTAAATGCCATTCCTGACTTTACCGAGCATCCTAAGGTAATCAATGGTTATTCGGATCTAATGGTAGAAGTTTTCGGTGATAGAGGGAAGCATGCCAGAGCCGCTGTTGGTATGGGGTCTCTTCCCGGGAATATTGCGGTAGAAATTGAAATGATTGTTGAAATAGAAGAAAATTAAAAGCAATTATTATATGCGCGAAAATTTTTTCGGTATAAAAAGGTAAATATTGTTGGAGCATTTGATCATGTTCACAGCAAGTGTTTTATTGTTGCCCTAATGTTGGATACCACCTGAGAACCTAAATTATATTTCAGGTCTAATAATTTCAATTGCCTTATCTTCTAACCTTTTATCATCTAATATGCAACAAGTTACCCCTGCTATAAGAGGTAATTTCTTTGCTAAAAAATGGAACTATCTTAGCCATAAGATTGAGAAGGTGATTAGCCGTATAGTATCCATGACGATACTAATAAAAAGATTAAAAAACCCCTTTGAGAATGGATAGGCAAAAGAAGTTGATGATCGGGTGTCTGGAACAGTTCATGAAGTTTTCATTAATGAAGTGAAAAGAGGATGGGAAAACAGGGATACCGGCAAGCACTAAATTGTTTGATCCGAAAATGATAAGAATCCAAATTAATTTTTGGACGTATTGTTCAGGTAAAATATTTATATTCAGGAGTATATTATGAACATAATTTTAACACTCTTTATCTAATGAAGTATTTAATATTACAAACACTGATTGTGACTATCCTCTATATTTCGGATGCATCAATAAAAAAAAAGGTCCATGAAGTAAAAAACACACAAAGTGATATTATTGTCACCGGATATGGATCTGATAAGGCATGGAAAAATGCAAATACTTTAACAGAGTTTTTATATCCGTGGCAGCCAAAAGGTATTACATATACAGGGTTCAAATCTTTATGGTCTAAGACTCATTTTTACTTCCTCTTTAATGTGGATGATGACGAGATTATTACACATCAAAGTGGGCGTGAAGAAGACGACGCAAAGTTTTCAGACAGGGTGGAGATCTTCTTTAAGGCTAAGGATGCGAGTGATCCTTATTATTCGTTGGAAATGGATGCCTTGGGTAGACATTTGGATACTGAGGGAAGATTTGGAAGCAAAGTTGATTTTGATTGGGATTGGCCTGAAGATCATTTTGTACTAAAAGCATCACAGCATGAAGGAGGCTATATTGTAGAGGGGTCAATTACTTTAGAATCACTTAGGCAATTAGGTATTTATCAGGATGATGGAATCTTGGAGGCAGGACTGTACAGAGGAGATTATTTTTTGAAGGAAAACGATGAAATTGGAATAAAGTGGATCAGCTGGGTTGTGGCCAGTACTGAGAAACCGATCTTTCATATTCCTACTTCCTTTGGAATTCTTAAGTTGGTAGACTAAATGTTCAGGAGAATCATATTCATTTGGTAGTTTCAATACCGCCAAAAGTATCTATATAAAAATTAATGGGAGTTTTGAAAGTGAAATTCATAATAAAACTATTCAAGAGTTATCCAAAGATAAAGGAGGAATCTTATTGGGGTAATCATTTTTGGGCAAGGGGTTATTTTGTCAGTACAAATGGATTAGATGAATATATGATTAAAAAGTATGTATACATCAAGAGAATGTGGAAAAGAAAATTGAAGACCAACAATAAAAGTTTGATTTTTAACACTGATACTTGTAGCCCTTATTTGTGGCTAGCCAAAGTCACTTTCTTAGCAGGTGTGATTTTTATTATTTAGAAATACATCTAGTATAGATAATGTTGGAGTTAAGCCAAAATGAAGAGAGTATTATTGATCACCCCATAAATTCGTCAAAACCAAACTCATCCTCATCCTCTTCCTCATCGTACCCTTCAGACAGGTTTTCGCTTTCAAAAGCAATATTTGGAGCGTTTTTAGGAACAGAACCCAATGAAAATAACAAACCGGGTAATTCATAATTAATAAGTTCTATATTAGATTCAATGAGCTCGATATAAAAGGTCCACATACTAAAAAAATCATAAACATAGATCAGTTTGGAATTTTCAACCTCTAAAATATTCTCTAATATGATTTCTCCCATTTGGGTTTTTGGATCTAAATTATCTCCCATATCAAATAATGGAAATTCTTCACCTTGTGTCCAATCATCATTTGATCTGTAAAACGCGGCCATTTCATTTCCCTCGAAACCAAATACATTGGATAAAACGTTGTGTAAGTCCTCCAAAGTTTCGGTTTTAAGAATTGCAATATCCCTTATTACATCTTCCTCTACGTTTAATATTGCCCTAATTTTATATACCATAATATTTATACGAAATTTGCGGCAAAATTACCAAATAAACATGTAACTCACCACTATAATTTGTTTATTTTTTTAAGTTTAATGCTGTCTATAACCTGTTCATAGATTGAAAAATATTACATTTACATTTAACAAATAAGATCAAGTATGAACACTAAAGAAATACTTTCTAAAATTAATTCTATAAATAAGAATACGCTTATGGAAACGCTGAGTATTCAATATACGGAAATTGGAGATGATTATTTGGTGGCCACAATGCCGGTTAATGAGAAGGTACATCAACCAATGGGTCTCTTACACGGTGGCGCTACGGTTTCCTTGGCAGAGAGCGTAGGCAGTATGGCATCTCATTTATTTATTGATAATAATAAATTTGAAGCCAGAGGAATAGAAATTGCTGCCAATCACGTAAAAAGCAAGAGGGAAGGAGTAGTCACTGCAACAGCCAAAATTGTTCATAAAGGAAAAATGACACATTTATGGGAAATAAAAGTGGTTGATGAAGAGGGTAGACTTATATCCATATGTAAATTGACTAACATTATTTTGCCTAAAAATTGAGTCATTGAGTATGAAGAAGAAATGGGCAAATAAGATTTTTAAAATTATTGGGCTACTGCTATTAATAGTATTTATAGCTCTTTCCATATTGTTCTATAAATTGTTCAGCCCAAAATCTGATAAGGAAGTATTGGATATCCTACAAACAGAATTCAATCACCCTTTTATTAGGTACGTCCAGTATAAGGACCATTCCGTGAGAACAATCCATATGCAGAAAAAGATAGATACTAAGCTCCCTACTCTTGTATTAATTCATGGTTCTCCAGGTTCAGCTCTTGATTTTAAAAAGTATTTATTGGATAAAGAATTAAATAAAAAATATAATATAATCACCTATGACAGAATAGGTTACGGCACTAAAAATAGAGGAAAAATTGTAAGTTCGCTGGAAGAGGAAATAGAGGTTTTAGACCTAGTCTTGGCAAATATAAAGACCTCAGATGTAATTCTTACGGGTTATTCTTACGGAGGGACTGCCGCGCTGGCCAGCACCAAAAAATATAAATTAAAAATTCTTCTGGCTGCAGCTGTTAGAGGTGATCTGGAACCCATGTTTTGGTTAATGAAATTATACGAGTGGAAACTTACACGACCATTAGTGCCAAAAGTTTTTCAGGCGGCTACAGAAGAAAAATTGCGTCATATAAAAGAACTTATCAATTATGAGAATCAATGGGATATAAGTGATACAAAAGTGATCTCTATACACGGTAAATTAGACCGGATTGTCCCTTATCAAAATTCGATTTTTTTAAAGAACAAACTTAGCCCGGAGATATTCGAATTAATTCCTCTTGAAAAGGGGAGGCATGATCTGATCTGGACCAATTTTGATGTAATTAAAAATGTTTTTCTAAAAGTTGCAGACTAATGGAGAATTTAAAAGAGGAATTGAATAAATGCCTTAATCGAAATGTACCATTTGTTTTTTATAGAAAACCTAACTCTGAAGTGGTAAAGGCGCTTATTCAAAATGATGATTCTATAAATTTTACTACAGGTTTAGCGGATTCCGGATTTGTATTCGCTCCTTTTGATGATCTGGAGAAATCTTACCTGATAAGGAGGGACAATTCGATCAGCCTATCTTTTTCCCTTAAAAGGGTAGAGGAGGTGCCCAGTCAAATGGATAATGAACACAGTAATGTTGTGGAAAGGGAAATTCATATCGATCTGGTGCAAAAGGCAATAGATTTTATAAATAATTCTGATACCCAAAAAATTGTCCTATCCCGTAAAGAAATAATACATAATAAGAACATCAATATTTTTGATGTATTGGAGAAACTC